>JAFTYV010000008.1 GCA_017461225.1 Candidatus Methanomethylophilaceae archaeon | reverse complement strand
TAGCCAAGCACAAGATCAGATACTCCCTGAAACTCCTCGAGGGCGAGGGGATAATCAGGGCCACACCCGAGGGGGCCGTCGTCACCGACAAGTACGGTGATTTCATGGAATCCATCGAGGAATTCGCCACCGGTCTGCACAACAAGGTGGAGGGATTGTTGGCCCGTCTCTGATCAAAACGAAAAATATTAATAATGGTCCTTCATTCTCCGAATCATACAAGCCGCTGTAGCTCAGTAGGTAGAGCGTGTGACTGTTAATCACAAGGTCCTCGGTTCAAATCCGTGCGGCGGCGCCATCTTTTCCTACATCATCTAATCGCTTCCGATTGCGATACCTATTTATCCATCCTGCCAATACCCTCATCCAAGGGCTCGTAGCTTAGTCAGGTAGAGCGTTTGGCTCATAACCAAATGGCCGTCGGTTCAAATCCGGCCGGGCCCACTATCCCTTTCTATGGTTTCCCCAAATAAGATCCGTCACCGACAATCGGGACGGTTGAAAATAAGGTCCGCGGGCATGCCCGCGGTTTGTTCCACATCACCTCTGACCGGTGATATAGATGAGGTGCCATCCGAACTGGGTCTGGACGACCGTCATGTCCCCGACATTGTAGGAGAACGCGGCGTCCTCGAAGGGCTTGACCATCTGACCGCGTCCGAACCAACCGAGGTTCCCTCCCTGCTTACCGGAGGGGCACTGGGATTTCTGGGCCGCGAGCTGTGCGAAGTCCTCGCCTGCGTAGACCCTTCTCTGGAGTTCGTAAGCCTCTGCCTGTGTGCTCACGAGGATATGGGAGCAACGTGCCTGTCTGACCATGGGACCCCCATGCGCGGGGGATGATAAGTAAGTTGGTCATGAGACCCCGTCGCGGAGGGAGTAACGGGCGGAACGCGTGCTGCCCCCGACCTTCTCGATCAACCCGTCGCGACGGAGACCCTGCAGCATGTTCGTCGCCCTGACGGCGAGCTGGTCCCTGGTCAGTCCGTCCCTGTCGCGGGATGCCAGAACCTCCACGACCATGGAGCGGTCCACCGGACCCTCCCTCTCCAGCAGGAGCAGCACCGCATCACGGTCCGTCCCCCCGAGGAAACGCTGCATGGCGCCACCGGAGTCCACGCTGATCATCGGCACCCCTTCGCGGACCGTCACGAGCCCGGCCGAGACCAGTCCGTCCACATCCCGTTCCGGGACGTACAGCCCCCTATCCAGTCTGTCCAGTGACACCAGGACGTCCAACGGAAGGTCCCCGCGGAGGTCCAGCATACGGACGTACGGGCCGGTCCTACGACCGGGGAACGTGACCGACACGCGCCCCTCCGATATGTCGTAACGGGGCATCGGGAAGCGACGGGACACCTGCGAGACGTACAGGGAGCGTATCCCCGAGCGGTTGCCGGGGGTCAGCCCCGAGGCCGCCATCGACCTCACGAGGTGGGCGTTACGCGGCACCCTGAACGACGGACGAGAGAGGACGAAGGATTCGGGCGCGACCTCCGGGAACGACCCCCTGCTCACGACCGTCACGGATTCCCCCTCCCTCTCCACCAGGTCGATCACACCCCCGAGGCCGTAGTCCTGATGGGCGACGGCGTTGAACAGGGCCTCCGTGAGGGACGCGGTGCGGTACGTGCCGACGGTCCTCGCACCCTCCCCGCCACCGACCGTCACAGACGGGTTGTGGACCATGGAGGCCGCCTGACGGACGGCAAGCACCATCGGCGGCCCGAACGTGCGCGAATCGACCACACGGCCGTCCACCCCGACGAGCCTCCAGCGTATGCTCACCCCGACCAGGTCCTGCACATCCGACGACCTTCCCAGGAGGACGAGTGCCGAGTTGGTTAGACGTCCCCTCTTCATCAGACCCGTCCCCGCCAGGAACGAGGTGTCGTCACCCTCCACGGCAACATCCCCGGAACGCGAGGCGTGGGAGGCGCGGAGGGAACGGACCGCTTCGGGGTCCAGGTACCTGACGGTCACACCGGGCACGGTGTTGCCCGTCCAATCATCGTACATCGCGGGGGAGCCCATGGCACGCAATCGTCCGACCCGTTTATAATCTCATTTATTCTCATTAGTACGGGCGGGGCACCATCGCCGACCTGTCGCGTGCGCGCTTAAGGGTTATATACCGACAACCTGTCGGACGGACAATAGACGGGCGACGTCCGTCTGACAGAGGATTGAACATGGTGAAATTGCCGCGTATCCAGAAGGTCATCACTGCATGCGTCCAGTGCGGTTACTGCATCGACGTCTGTGAGGCCCACAACCAGACCCCTTGGGAGTCCGTCACACCCAGGGGAAAGATCTACTACATCACCCAGCTCGACAAGGTCGGAACCGGAGCCGAGGACAAGCTCCTCGGAAGGGAGGTCGAGCTCAGCCCCGAGTTCGTCGACGCGATGTACAAGTGCACCGGTTGCGGAAACTGCGAGGTCGTCTGCCACGCCAACATCCACCTCGTGGACTTCTGGGAGGAGATGAGGGAGTGGATCGTCTCCTGCGGAGCCGGACCCCTGTCCGCCCACAAGGGAATGGGCGAGAAGGTCGCCAAGTTCCACAACCCCTACGGCGAGCCCCCGTCCAAGAGGGACGCATGGTGGCCCGCGGATGTCGAGAGGGCGTACGCACCCGATGCGATCTTCTTCGCGGGATGCACCGGATCCTACAGGATGCAGCACATCGCACAGGCCGGAGTCACCGTCCTGTCCCGTGCCGGCGTCAGGATGAACTGCCTCGGAGACAAGGAATGGTGCTGCTCCTCGCCCCTGCTGAGGACCGGTAACCCCGACGAGTCCCTCAAGTGCGCCGAGACCGTCGTCGAGAAAGCCGACGGAATGGGTGCCAAGGACATGGTCATGACCTGCTCCGGATGCTACAAGACCGTCTCCTCCGACTTCGGCAAGTACTACGCCAAGGTCGGACAGAACGTCTACCACTTCTCCCAATACGTCGAGAAGCTCATCGGCGAGAGGAAGCTCCCCCTCAACAACGAGTTCAACGCGAAGGTCACCTACCACGACCCCTGCCACCTCGGAAGGCACTCCGGTGTCTTCGACGCCCCCAGGAACGTCATCAAGAAGATCAAGGGCATCGAGTTCGTCGAGATGGACAGGTCCAGGGAGAACTCCAGGTGCTGCGGTGCAGGTGGAGGATACAAGAGCCAGTTCAACGACTTCGCGGTCAACATCGCCGCCGAGAGGATCAGGGACGCCGAAGAGACCGGTGCCGAGGTGCTCATCACCTGCTGCCCCTTCTGTGTGCTGAACCTCTCCGCGGGAGCGAAGAAGATCGGATCCAAGATCAAGGTCATGGATCTGTCCCAGGTCCTCCTCCAGGTCACCGCACCCAAGGAAGAGACCCCCTCCGAGTGAGACCGAAACCATATCCAGGGGGCGCAAGCCCCCTTCCCACTTTTCATGTCGTTCCCCGATCTGTGTCCCGACCTCGTCAAAGCCCTGGAGAACAGGGGCATCAGGGAACCCACGCCGCCCCAGGCCGACGCCATCCCCCGCATACTGGGAGGGGGGAACCTCCTCCTGGTGGCACCCACCGGCATCGGCAAGACCGAAGCCGCCATGCTGCCGATCCTCGACACGATCCACCGCACCAAGGGCGTGACCGGAGGGATACGCTGCATATACATCACCCCCCTGAGGGCGCTGAACAGGGACATGATGCGCAGGATGGAGGAGTACGGCAACGCCCTCGACGTCACGGTCGGGGTCAGGCACGGCGACACCCCCCAGGCGGAGAGGAACCGCCAATCCCAGAACCCTCCCGAGATCCTCATCACGACACCGGAGACCCTGCAGGTGATGTTCACGGGCAAACGCCTCGTCCAGCACCTGAAGAACGTGAGATGGGTGGTCGTCGACGAGATCCATGAGCTGTCGAACACCGAGAGGGGCGCCCAGATGAGTGTCGCCCTGGAGCGCCTCGCACTGCTGGCGGGGGACTTCCAGAGGATAGGGCTCTCCGCGACGGTCGGCAACGTCGAGAACGTCGCCAGGTTCCTGGTCGGACCGAGGAGGGATGTGACCATCAGGAAGCACGACACCCACAGGGACTTCGACATCCGGGTCGAGAGTCCCGAACCGGCCACGTCCGACTCCGTGCTGCTGGACAAGCTCCAGAGCGACCCCGACATCCTGGCGGTGATGAAGAGGGCACGCGAGATCATCGAGGCGGGCCGCTCGACGCTGTTCTTCGTGAACACCAGGGAGACCGCCGAATGGCTCGCCGCGAGGTACCACCTGTGGGACGAGTCGTTCCCGGTGGAGGTCCACCACGGGTCGCTGTCCAAGGAGAACAGGATGGACATGGAGGACGGGTTCAAGAGGGGCGACATCAAGGCGCTCATCTGCACATCGTCCCTGGAACTCGGCATAGACGTCGGCTCCACGGACATGGTCATCCAGTACAACTCCCCCAGACAGGTGTCCCGCATGATACAGCGCGCCGGGCGCGCCGGACACAGGATCGGCGAGAGGATACGTGCGAAGGTCATAGCCACCGCCCCCGACGAGGTGGCCGAGGCCATGGTCGTGGCACGCAGGTGCGACGCCAAGGAACTGGAGTACTGGGAGGGCAGACCCTGCCCGCTGTCCGTCGTCGCCAACCAGCTCATAGCCATGACGATGGGGGGATCCATGGACCGCGAGACCGCGTACGCGGTCTTCAGGGGTTCGCACGTCTTCCGCGACCTCCCCCGCGGGGACATGGACGCCGTCCTCGAACAGCTGAAATCCATCAAGATGGTCTTCGAGGACGAGGGGTCGTTCAGACGCTCCAGGAAGGGGATGGACTACTTCTACAACAACATCTCGATGATCCCCGACGAGCGCACGTACATGATCCGTGACATAGGGACGCGTGCGGTCATAGGGACCCTGGACGAGAGCTTCGTCGCATCGTTCGCGGAACCGTTCGCCATGTTCATCGCGAAGGGGCGTACATGGAGGATCGTCGAGATGAGGGAGGACGAGATCCTCGTCGAGGAGGTCCGTGCGGTCGGTTCCGTCCCGTCGTGGGTCGGATCCGACATCCCCGTCCCGCACGAGGTCGCCATGGAGGTCGGACGCCTCAGGAGGCTCCGCAACTACGGGGACTACCCGGCGGACGAGGGGTGCGTACGCGTCCTGGAGACGTACTTCGGGGAACAGGACGGCAAGGCGGTCATGCCCACCGACGAGACGGTCACCCTGGAGGTCGGGGACAGGCTCGCCATCGTGAACTGCTGCTTCGGGACCAGGGTGAACGAGACGCTCGGGAAGATCTACTCCGCACTCCTCACCGCACGCCTGGGCGAGAGCATAGGGGTGACCGTCGACCCCTACCGCATAATAATGGAACTGCCGCGCAACATCAAGAGGGAGGTCCTCCAGGACACGGTGATGTCGGTCAAACCCGGGACCGTGGAGGCCCTGGCCCGCCTGACCATCCTGAACTCCTCCTTCCTCCGCTGGAGGTTCGTCTTCGTGGCGAAGAAGTTCGGGATCATCGAGAGGGACGCGGACCACCGCTTCATGAACTTCAACAGGCTCTTCGACCTCCACAAGGACACACCCGCGTACAGGGAGGCCGTGAACAAGGTCCTCTGGGAGGACCTGGACATCGTGAACACCGAGAGGATGGTCTCCGACATGGCGTCCGGCAGGATCAGGGTGGTCATGGGGACCGTGTCCCCGATAGGCCTCGAGGGCATAGTCCGCTCGAAGGAGCTCATGCAGCCGGTCCGTGCGGACCACTCGATCCTGATGGCCCTCAAGAAGAGGCTGGAGGACGAGGTGCTGTTCGCATCCTGCATGAACTGCACATCGCAGTGGAGGTTCCGTGTGGGCGACGCCCCCAAGACGTTCAGATGCCCCCAGTGCGGAGGGTGCATGATTGCCGCCCTCAAGGGCTACGAGAGGGAGAACATCAAGCTCCTCAGGCAGAGGGAGCTGTCCTCGCAGGAGAAGAAGGATGTCCAGAGGCTCTCCCGCAACGCGAACCTGGTGAACGAGCACGGACGCCGTGCGGCGATCACCCTCGCGGGCAGGGGTGTCGGCCCCGATGCGGCGTCGAGGATACTCCGCAGCATGCACGTCGACGAGGACGAGTTCTACAGGGAGATCATGAACGCGGAGATCCTCTATGCCAAGAACAAGAGGTTCTGGGACTGATCACACCACGCGGTTCGTGACCGACCCGATGCCGTCGATGGACGCGCAGACGGTGTCGCCCCTCCTTATCTCGGAGACGCCCTCGGGGGTCCCGGTTATGATTACGTCCCCCTCCTCGAGGGTCATGTAACCCGATATGTACGATATGATCCACGGGATCCCGAAGATCATGTCACGGGTGTTCCCGTCCTGTCTGACCTCACCGTTGACGGTCAGCGTCAGATGCAGCGAATCCAACGGGGGCACCTCACCCACGGGGACCGGGACGGACATGGGCCCGAACGTGTCGATGCCCTTGCTGAGGTCCCAGGGGTTGCCCTCCGCACGGGCACGTGACTGCATGTCCCTGGCGGACACGTCGTTGAAGACGGCGACATGGGACACGTGGGACAGGGCCTCGGACTCCGGGATGCACCTGCCCGGTACACCGATGACCAATGCCAGCTCCACCTCGTGCTGGACGTTGGTCACCCCCTCGGGTATCACGATGTCGTCGCCGTCGCCGACCATGCAGCTGGACGGTTTCAGGAAGACCGCCGGGACCTCCGGCAGCTCCGACTCCAACTCGGTGACATGGGAACGGTAGTTCCATCCGATACAGACGATCTTTCCGGGCTTCATGACGGGGTAATCGGACTCATCGTAGAAAACAACGCACCGTCAGATGAAACCGCCCTTGACCGTGAACTCGGGCTTCTTCTCCTCGACCTGGGGCTTCCTGAGCTTGATGTTGGTCTTGGCGTAGTACCCCTGGCAGATGACGTACACCTCGGAGGAGGTCGGCCTGGAGGCATCCGGCGAATGGACCTTCACGGACTGGAACCTCTTCTCCAGCTCGTCCTTGAGCGAGGGGAACATGTCGCCCATGAACACCTTCATCACGAGCTTCCCCTCCTTCTTCAGGACGCGGTCGCAGACGTCCACCGCGTACATGCACAGGTCGATCGAACGCGCATGGTCCATGCAGTAGTGGCCCGCGATGTTGGGCGCCATGTCGGAGAGGACCACGTCCGCTTTCCCGCCGAACCTCCTGAGGAGCTCGAGCATCGTGCTGTCCTCGGTGATGTCCCCGACGAACGTCTCGACGCCCTCGAGGGGCTTTATGTACCTCAGGTCCACGCCTATGACCCTTCCGTTCGGCCATGTGCGCTCCTGTGCGACCTGCAGCCAACCCCCCGGACACGCCCCGAGGTCGACGACCGCGTCCCCGGCTTTGAAGATGCCGAAGCGGTTGTCGATCTGAATGAGCTTGAAGGATGCCCTGGAGCGGTAGTTGAGCTTCTTGGCGAGCTTGTAGTAGTGCTCGTTCCTCCTCTCCGCCACCCAGCGGTCGTGCAGGTCTGCCATGGGCCTTCGTATCTGAATGACTTATATATTGTTGTTGCAGACGCCGTCGTGGGAAGGTAAATACGGGGAAGGCCGTTGCCGACCAGGATGTGGAGGATAGGAGATCTCGAGTTCGACGGACACGTCGTCCTGGGGCCCATGTCGGGTTTCTCGTTCAACAGCTACAGGAGGTTCATGAGACCGTTCGGGGTGGCGGTGTCCGTCACGGAGATGGTCTCCAGCATGGGACTCGTTTACGGGCAGAAGCGCACGGGGGACTACGTGAGGTTCGAGGCGGACCACCCGACCGGGATGCAGCTCTTCGGGAGCAGGCCGGAGGCGATGGCGGAGGCTGCGCGCATAGCCCTCGAGACGAATCCGACGGTGTCCTTCCTGGACGTGAACATGGGCTGTCCCGTCCCCAAGGTCATACGCAGCTCCTCTGGCTCCGCTCTCATGAAGGACCCTGCCCGCTGCGGGGACATCGTGAGGGCGATGAAGGATGCGGTGGACGTACCGGTGACCGTCAAGACGAGGTTGGGGTGGGACATGGACTCCGTCAACTACCGCGATGTGCTGGAAGAGGTTGTGTCCGCGGGTGCGGACGCGATCACCATCCATGCGAGGACCAAGGAGGAGCTCTACACTGGGAGACCCCACTTCGACATGATGGCGGACCTTCAGTCGGACCTCTCCGTCCCGCTGATCGTGTCCGGAAACATCTACTCCGTGGAGGATGCGGTCAACGCCATGGAGACGACCGGCGCCACCGCGGTCATGGTGGCGCGCGGGGGCGTGGGCAACCCGTTCCTCGTCACGCAGATCGACAGTATGATCCGCACCGGCCGTGCCCCGCCCAACCCCACCATATCCCAGCAGGTGGACTGGTGCCTGGAGCTCGTGGACATGGTCCTGGAGGAGAAGGGACCCGACATGGGGATCAGCAAGCTGAGGAGCATAGCGCCCCGCTTCGTGTCCGGATGCCGCGACTGCAGGGAGTTCAGGAGGAAGCTCGCCCGCGAGGCTTTCGACAGGGACAACCTGGTGAGGATACTCCTGGAGGTCCGGGACGAGATGGGGGACCAGAGGGTGCGCAGCCACGGTATGGGCGCATGCCACTGGGACGACGACCTGTGACCCGCGCGCATGGAGAACAATAATAACCTCCCATCCGTTAGGGACTGGGGAGGATCAAAATGAGCGGTTGGACCTACGCGAAATCGGGAGTCAACATCGACCAGAAATCCAGTGCCATCAAGGCGCTGGTAGACGAGCTCGGATACAGGAGACAGGGCATCGGGCAGTCTGTCCACATGGACGGCCTCTTCGCCAGCCTCATCGACTTCGGCAGCATGTACATCACCATGGCCACCGACGGGGTGGGATCCAAGCTCATGATCGCGGAGGCCCTCAACAAATGGGACACCGTGGGTATAGACTGCATCGCGATGAACGTCAACGACACCATCTGCGTCAACGCCGAGCCCACATCCTTCGTGGACTACATCGCCATCGACAAACCCAACGAGGAGATCACCAAGGCGGTCGGCGTGGGACTCCAGAGGGGTGCGGAGCTCTCCAACATGGAGATCGTGGGGGGCGAGATCGCGGTCCTCCCCGAACTCGTCAACGGACTGGACCTCTCCGGAACATGCCTCGGATACGTCGAGAAGGACAGGATCATCACCGGAGACAAGTGCGAGGAGGGAGACCTGATTATATCCCTCAGATCCTCGGGGATCCACTCCAACGGACTCACCCTCGCAAGGAAGGTCGTCGAGGCCAACGGCATCGCGTGGACCGACAAGGTCGCCGGACTCCCCAACACCATCGGCGAGGAGCTCCTCACACCCACCGAGATCTACGTCAGGCAGGTCCTCGAGATCACATCCAACCACACCGTCCACGGACTCGTCGACATCACGGGAGGCGGACTCAGGAACATCCTGCGCATGAGGAAGGGGCTGAGGTACGTCATCAGCGACCCTGTCGAACCCGCCCCCATATTCAAGGTCATCCAGGAGCTGGGCCAGGTCGACGACAGGGAGATCTACCAGACGCTCAACATGAGCATGGGATTCACCATCATCGCCCCTGCGGACGACGCGGAGGAGATCGCCGCGAAGTACGGCAACGCCGAGATCGTCGGCCGTGTCGAGAAGGGCGACGGGGTCCTGCTGGAACCCGGCAACATCCTCTACGACCACTACTGATCGGACGGGGCACCGCCCCGTCCACTTCTAACATCCCGTCCCGACCCGTTCAGAGGGTCAGGCGGGCGTTTATGGCACCGCACACCGCACCGAGCGCGGTGCACGTCTCCAGCGAGAACCCGCCGGGTGTGATGTCCATGTTGTACCTGGGGATGGATGCGGTCTTCTTCGGGACCCCGTGGGGACCTATGCCGAAGACGAGCAGCACGCTCTGACCGCGGTTGATCATGTCCATGAGCCCGTCCAGGTCGATCTGCTTCTGGGGCTCGGGCTTGCTGGTGGTGAGCACGGGTTCGCCGAGCTGCGGGGGGAAACCCCTGTCCGGATACGGGAACTTCATGAAGCGTCCCTTCTCCGCGAGGTCCATGAAGTAACCGCCGTGTGCGCCGATGGACGTCGTCCCCGCGATCCACTGGGCCACCTCGACGGGTGTGCGTGTGTCCTCGGGTATCGGGAACCCGAACAGTGCGAGGTTCATGTCGAACGCGCGTGCGAGGTCGCCGGCACGTGCGATGGTGCGCCTGTGGGGCTCCCTGAAGTTCTGGTCGTATGAGTTGTACAGTCCGATGGTTACCCTGCCTCTGCCCATGCTATCAACCCGTCCTCCTACGGCCCACTATGGCGTAAGCGTCCCCGTCCATGAAGATCTCGTAATCCGGGTACTCCGTCTGGAGACGGGATACCTCCACCATGACCTGTGACAAAGTGAGCGGACTGGTACGGATGTCGATGAATACCTTATCGGGTTCCAAGGGATGCCCCCTGAGGGATTGTAGGAGAAATCATGGTGCCGTGAGCCGGGCTCGAACCAGCGACTTCAAGATCTTCAGTCTTGCACTCTCCCAACTGAGTTACCACGGCGTGATTCCCCCCTATGGGCATTTGTGTTATAAAGTTTTTCATCGGGGAAGGGTCCGGGGGAACCCCCGGACCACTGGTTTCACTGCTCGGGGAGCGTTTCGGCGTTTTCCGCCGACATCTCCTGCTCCTGGGCCTCGGTCATCACGGGCTCGACGGCGGTGATCTTGTCGTCGTTGCGGAGGTCCATGACCCTGACGCCCTTGGCGTTGCGTCCGGTCTCGCGGATCTCGTCGGTGTCCATGCGGATGATCTTGCCGCTGCGGGAGGTCAGCATGAGCTGGTCGCCGGGGTTGACCTTCCTGACACCGACCACGTTGCCGTTGCGCTCGTCGGTCTTGATGGTGATGACACCCTTGCCGCCGCGGTGGGTGAGGCGGTAGTCGTCGACCTCGGAGATCTTCCCGTAACCGTTCTCGCAGACCGTGAGAAGCCTGTCGCCCGGGGACACGACCGCCATGGAGACCACATGGTCGCCCTCGTTCAGGGTCATGCCCTTGACACCCCTGGTGTCCCTTCCCATGGGGCGTGCGTCCCTCTCGTCGAACCTGACGGCGAGTCCGCCGCTGGATGCTATGATGATCTGCTCGTCCCCGTGGGTTATGCACGTCTCGATGAGCTCGTCGTCGTCCTCGAGCTTGATCGCCTTGATGCCCCTGGACCTGACGTTGCCGTAGGCGGACAGGCTGGTCTTCTTGAACAGACCCCTCCTGGTGCAGAACACCATGTACTCGTCCTCCGGGAAGTCCGGGGAGCAGATGGTGTTGACGACCCTCTCCCCCTCCTCCATGTCGGGGATGAGGTTGACGACCGGCTTGCCCTTGGACTGCCTGCTGCCCTCGGGGATCCTGTACCCCTTGAGCCAGTGGAGCCTGCCCTTGTTGGTGATGAACATCACGTAGTCGTGGGAGGACGTGACGAACATGGATGCGACGTGATCCTCCTCCTTGGTCTGCATGGCCGTCAGACCGACACCGCCGCGGGACTGCTGCCTGTACGTGCTGAGGGGGATCCTCTTGATGTAGTTGTCAGCGGAGATGGTGATGACCACCTGCTCGCGGGGGATCAGGTCCTCCTCGTCCGTGTCGATGGCGTTGGGGTCGATCACGGTGCGGCGGTCGTCGCCGTAGGTGTCGGACATCTGCGTGAGCTCGTCCTTGATGATGGTCCTGACCCTGGAGTCGTTGGCGAGGATGTCCCTGAGGTCCTCCATGAGGACGACCAGGTCGTCGTACTCCTGCTTGATGGAGTTCAGCTCGAGGCCCGTTAGCTTCTGGAGCCTCATGTCGAGGATGGCCTTGGCCTGGTCCTCGTCGATGCCCAGGAGGTCCCTGAGGCCCTCGTTCGCCTCCTCCGCGTTCTTGGAGCCGCGGATGAGCGCGATGGTGTCGTCGAGCATGTTTATGGCCTTCATCAGACCCTCGAGGATGTGGAACCTCCTCTCCGCCTGCGCGAGGTCGTAGCCCGTCCTGCGGAGGACGACGTCCCTCCTGTGGTCTATGTAGTGGCTGATGAGGGCCTTCAGGCTGAGCACCTCGGGCCTGTTGTTGACGAGGGCGATGTTGATGACGCCGTACGTCACCTCCATGTTGGTCTTCTTGAACAGGTTCTCCAGGACGACGTTGGGTATGGCATCCTTGTGGAGCTCGATGACGATGCGCATACCATGCCTGTCGGACTCGTCCCTGAGGTCGGTTATACCCTCGATCTCCTTGTTCTTGACCCTCTCGGCGATCTGCTGGATCAGCATCGCCTTGTTGACCTGGTAGGGGATCTCGTCGACGATGATGCGCTCCTTGCCGTTGCCCATCTCCTCGAAGTGGGTGTTCGCCCTGACCTTGAGCCTGCCGCGTCCGGTCTCGTACGCGGACCTGATGCCGCCGAGGCCGTAGATGGTGCCTCCGGTCGGGAAGTCGGGCCCCTTGACGAACTGCATCAGCTCCTCGGTCGTGGCCTCCGGGTTGTCGATGGTGTGGGCGATCGCCCCGCAGACCTCCCTGAGGTTGTGCGGGGGCATCTTCGTGGCCATTCCGACGGCGATACCGTCGGAACCGTTCACGAGGAGGTTTGGGAACTTGGAGGGCAGGACCACGGGCTCCTTGAGGGAACCGTCGTAGTTGTCCATCATGTCCACGGTGTCCTTGTCCAGGTCAGCGAGCAGGTCGCTCGCCATCTTGGACATCCTGGTCTCGGTGTAACGCATCGCCGCCGCGCTGTCGCCGTCCACCGATCCAAAGTTACCCTGTCCGTCGACGAGGGGGTACCTCAGGGAGAACGGCTGGGCCATCCTGACCATCGCCTCGTAGGCGGTGATGTCCCCGTGGGGATGGTACTTACCGAGGACCTCTCCCACCACGGTCGCCGACTTCTTGTGGGGGCGGTTGTAGGTGAGGCTCAGGTTGTCCATGGCGTAGAGGATCTTCCTGTGGACGGGCTTCAGTCCGTCGCGCACATCGGGGAGTGCACGTCCGACGATGACGCTCATCGAGTAGTCGATGTACGAACGCTGCATCTCGTTCTCGATGGTCTGCATTATGAGCTTCTTCTCTCCGTCCATGTTATCACACATCCAGGTTGATCACTTCGTGCGCATGCTCTATGATGAACTCCCTCCTGGGTTCGACGTCGTCGCCCATGAGGACCGAGAACAGCTGGTCGGCCAGGATGCCGTCCTGGATGATGACCTTCTTCATGATCCTGGTCTCGGGGTTCATGGTCGTCTCCCACAGCTGCTGGGGGTTCATCTCTCCCAGACCCTTGTACCTCGACACGTTGGCACCGGGGCCCAGCTCCGCCATGGCGGACTGCATCTCCTCGTCGTTGTAGGCGTAGATCTGCTTCTTCCCCTTGTAGACCCTGTAGAGCGGGGGCATCGCGATGTAGACGTGCCCCGCCTCGATGAGGGGCCTCATCTGCCTGTAGAAGAGCGTGAGGAGCAGCGTGCCTATGTGGGCACCGTCGACATCGGCATCGGTCATGATCACGATGTTGTGGTACCTGATCTTGGAGACGTCGAACTCCTTGCCTATGCCACCGCCGATCGCTATGGCGAGGTTCTTGATCTCCTCGTGGTCCAGGAGCTTGTCCGGCCTGGCCTTCTCCACGTTGAGGATCTTACCCCTCAGGGGGAGGATGGCCTGGAAGGCACGGTCCCTGCCCTGCTTGGCGCTTCCCCCCGCGGAGTCCCCCTCGACGATGTAGAGCTCGCACTTGGAGGGGTCCTTCTCGGAGCAGTCCGCGAGCTTCCCGGGCAGGCTGGTGCTCTCGAGCACGCTCTTCCTGCGCGTGGCGTCCCTGGCCTTCCTGGCTGCCTCCCTGCCCTCGTAGGCGGATATGGCCTTCCTCAGGATCGTCTGGGCCACGGAGGGGTTCTCCATCAGATACTCGGCGAGTTTCTCGTTCATGAGTCCGGAGACCGCACCCTGGGCGACACTGCTGCCCAGCTTGGCCTTCGTCTGACCCTCGAACTGGGGCTCGGACATCCTGATGCTCACGATGGCGGTGAGTCCCTCGCGCACATCCGATCCCTCGAGGGTCGTGTCCTTCAGTATGTTGTTCGCCTTGCCGTAGTCGTTGATGGTCTTGGTCAGGGAGGTCCTGAACCCTGTGAGGTGCGTTCCCCCCTCGGGGGTGAATATGGTGTTGACGAACGAGTCGATCTCCTCGTTGTACCCGTCCGTGTACTGCAGCGCGATGTCTATCAGGACGCCGTTCCTCTCCCCGGAGAAACGGATGGGCTTGGGGTGGATGGGCGTCTTGGACCTGTTGAGGTACTCCACGAACTCGGACACGCCCCCGTCGTAGTGGAAGGTCTCGCTCTTCCCCGTGCGCTTGTCCTGGAAGTTTATGGTCGCCTCGCTGTTGAGGAACGCCTGGTTGCGGAACCTGTTCTGCAGCGTGGTGTAGTCGAAGGTGACGGTCTCGAACATCTCCCTGTCCGGCCAGAACGTGATGGTCGTCCCGTGGCGATCCGAATCGCCGACGACCTCGACGGGGCCATCGGGCACGCCGATCCTGTACGACTGCCTGAACCTCTTGCCCTCACGGTCGATCTCTGCGACGAGCCTCTCGGAGAGCGCGTTGACCACGGACACACCGACGCCGTGCAGTCCACCGGAGACCTTGTAGCTGTTCTGGTTGAACTTCCCCCCGGCGTGCAGGTCGGTCAGGCACATCTCCAACGCGGACTTGCCCTCCTCCTGGTTGATGCCGGTCGGGATACCCCTGCCGTCATCGGTGACGGTGATGGACCCGTCCTCGTTGATCGTCACATCCACCTGTGTGGCGAACCCCGCCATGACCTCGTCGATACCGTTGTCCACGACCTCGTACACCATGTGGTGCAGCCCACGGGAATCCGTGGAACCGATGTACATACCGGGTCTCTTGCGAACGGCCTCGAGGCCCTTCAGCGCGACGATGCTGTCCGCATCGTAGCCCTCTTCGACCTGCTGCATGTTCCCATCCATATTGATCGCCCCCGTATCTCCGTGTAATATTTATATTCTATATTGCGCGCAAATATTCGCGCGTGCGCGTGAAGATTGCCAAACCTTATCTACTGTGTACGGCGAATCCCCGACGATATCCCATGAGCACCATTATGGAAGAGGCCAGGAGGGGAGTCGTAACCCCGCTTATGAAGAGGATCGCGGAGAAGGAGGGCGTCAGCCCCGAGTTCATCCGCAACGGCATCGCCGCCGGCCGCATCTGCGCACCCCACAACCCGGTGCACGACGCCGAACCCGCGGCTATCGGAGAGGGGCTCTCGGTCAAGATCAACGTCAACCTGGGGACGTCCCGCGACATAGTGGACCTGGACTCGGAACTGGAGAAGCTCAGGGTCGCCATGAGATACGGCGCCGACGCGGTCATGGACCTCAGCACCGGAGGGGACATAGACGCCATAAGGGCGAGGCTCCTGGCCGAGTGCCCCGTGATGATGGGTTCCGTCCCGATCTACCAGACGGGACTCATGGCGGCGAGGAGGAACGCCGTCGTGGAGATGACCGAGGACGACATATTCAACGGCATAGAGAGACACGCGAAGGACGGGATGGACTTCATGACCGTCCACTGCGGCATCACACGCGAGAGCGTCGGATGGCTGAGAAGGTCCGGCAGGACCATGGACGTCGTCTCCAGGGGAGGTTCCTTCCTGACGGCGTGGATCCTCCACAACGAGGAGGAGAACCCGCTCTACAGGAACTTCGACTACCTGCTGGAGATGGCGAGGAAGTACGAGTTCACACTGTCCCTCAGCGACGGCTTCAGACCGGGGTGCATAGACGACGCGTCGGACCAGGCGCAGATCACGGAGCTCATGACCCTCGGGCACCTGGTCCAGAGGGCCCGCGAGGCGGGGGTCCAGTGCATGGTCGAGGGGCCGGGGCACGTCCCGCTGGAGCAGGTCCCCATGAACATGCAGATCCAGAAGCGCATGTGCCACGGGGCGCCGTTCTACGTGCTGGGGCCCCTGGTCACGGACATAGCGCCCGGGTACGACCACATCGTGGGTGCGATAGGGGGTGCCATCGCGGCGCAGAACGGGGCGGACTTCCTCTGCTACCTCACACCCGCCGAGCACCTGTCCCTGCCGGACGTCGACGATGTCAAGGAGGGGGTCATCGCATCGAGGATCGCCGCACACGTCGGGGATCTGTCCAGGGGCATCGGAGGGGAACTCGATTCCAAGATGGCCCGCGCCAGGAAGGCGCTGGATTGGGAGACCATGTTCGATGTGTGCATCGACCCCGAGAAGGCCCGCAGGTACAGGGAGCGCGGATGCACCAAGAAGGAGGAGGGTTGCTCCATGTGCGGGGACGTCTGCGCCGTCAAGATAGTCAACACCTACATGAGGAAGGATTGACGGTAATACTGTTGTTACATTCGTAACACCATAGTGTTACTAATCTGAGATTAGTATTATTAACTCCATGGGGCATCCGTGCCCCATGGAGCGCAGCAGCGTCATCGCAATCGCGGTGGTGGCCCTAGTGGCCCTTGCCGCGGCAGGTGCGGCGATTATCTACGATGAATCGCCCGTTGATGGTGAATCCAAGGATTTCGCAGGATTCGAGATCACACCTGTGGACAACCTGGACAACGGAATCGTGGCGATAGGTCAGGATTCATTCAGGTGGATCACATACTTCGGACTATCCGAGAAGTGCGTCATGGTGGATCTGAACGACAAGACGAACTACATGGGCAAGGCGTTCATGTACGTCGGAAAGGCCCGGGCGTTGGAGAACAACCCCGATCTGAAATTCACATCGGTGAACTGCGAAGTGTCACCTGGGGACACATCAACCATCCTGGACCTCAACCCCTCACTCGTCGTGGTCCCGGCCGAGTTCGAGAACACGCACAAGAACGACATGGACTCGCTGAGGGCGGCGGGACTGAACGTTTTCCACATCGGATACATATACACCTTCCTCGAGAACGGGACCTTCGAGATGACGACGGACCTCGTCAGACAGATCGACAAGATGTCCATGGTCCTCGGCATGGAGGAACGTGGCGAGGCCCTGAAATCCCTCATAGACGAGACTGTGGATGATATCCTGAGCATCCGCGACAAGATCACCGACAGACGCACGGGATTCATATGCTCCCTCGCATACAACGGGGCCCATGGCATGGACTCCTCGATGTCGTACTACATGCCCTTCGAACTGGCGGGGATAACAAACATAATGGCCGATGCCTCAGGGGATGTCGACCAGTACAGCCACGTCGGGACGTACTCCGCGACAACGATAAAGAACAACATCGAGGATGACACGATACTCTTCATGGACGCGACGGGGATCTACACATGCACCACCAACACGGACCGGGGCATAATGGAACTGTTCAAGGGCCATGAGGCGTACATAGCCTGCCCGTACATCTGGACGGGGATGAACTACGAGAACGTCCTCGTGGGAGCCTATCAGATACTGCGCGATGCATACGGACTGATTTCGGACGATGAGTTCGAGGAGAAGGCCGACAAGATCTACGAGGGATTCCTCGGAACTTCGGACTCCCTCCGCAACGAGACCGCATCCAACGTTCCCCCTGCGGCGGATTCGTCCGTGTACGAGGACATGAACCGCCTCTACGAGGAGAGACGCGGGAACCCGATCCACGGCGAGATCAGCGTCGACGAGAACGGGATAACATACCTTTGAAACGGGGACACAGCCCATGACCGATCACGAGGACCACGACAGGGACAGCTACAGCAGATACAACCGCAGGAGGACAGCTGCACTGGTGACGTTGGCGGCGATAATGATCGTCTCCGCCATCACCACTCTGAAGTTGGACGTGGGCTCCATCCCCATCCCGGACATAGTGAGGATTCTGATCGACAGGGACAACCCTGCCAACGACGCATCGGATGTGATCCTGATCTGGAACCTGTACCTCCCGAGGATAGCCTGCGGGATCCTGGCCGGTTTCGGACTGGGTATCGCTGGAACGGTGATGCAGTGCGTCCTGAGGAACCCGCTCGGTTCGCCGTACACCCTGGGGATCTCCAATGCAGCGGCGTTCGGAGCGGCCCTGGGGATCGTCCTCGGGGGAGGGGCGATCGTCGGCCAGAGCAGTGCATCCGTGTCCTTCACGAACCCCTACTTCATCACCATCTGCGCCTTCCTGTGGTCGATGATCGCGACGGGTGTGATCATAGCACTCGTCAAACTCACCACGGTGTCCGCGGAGACCATGGTCCTAGCCGGGGTCGCGATCAGTTCGATATTCTCGGCGGGGATCAGTGCCCTGCAGTACATATTCAACGACACCGCCCTGTCCATGATAGTGTTCTGGCAGTTCGGATCCCTTGGGAAAGCCGGATGGGAGGAACTGACCATCGTGGCGGCGGTCGTCCTGATCGCATCCGCGTTCTTCATATGGAAGAGGTGGGACTTCAACGCACTGGAGAGCGGGGCGGAGGTCGCCCAGTCCCTCGGCATCGATGTACAGTCCCTCAGATTGGTCTCCCTGCTGCTGTCCGCACTGGTGACATCGGTCATCGTATCCTTCATGGGAGTGATCGCGTTCATCGGACTGCTGGGGCCGCACATGATACGTCTGGCCATGGGCAACGACCACAGGTACCTGCTCCCCGGATCCATGCTGTTGGGTGCCATCATCCTCCTGATCTCGGACTGTGTCGGTCAGACCCTCCTGCCGTTCGTGCTGCCCGTGGGCATAATCACATCGTTCCTGGGAGGGCCCCTGTTCCTGTACCTGTTGGTGAAGGGGTACCGCAGGAAGGGGGCGACGGCATGATTCTGAAGGTCGACGGCCTGTCGTTCTCCTACGGCGGCAGGAGGATCCTGGACGACATCTCGTTCGAAGTCGGGGGCAACAGCATCGTGTCCATCCTGGGACCGAACGGGGTCGGCAAGACCACGCTCCTGCGTTGCCTGTGCAACCTCCACAGACCCCAGTCGGGATCGGTCTCCATAGACGGCACGGATATCCTCGCACTGTCCGGGAAGGACCTGGCGAAACATGTCGGATACGTACCCCAGCGCAGCCCTCCGGTGAGGTCCACGGTGTTCGACACCGTCCTCATCGGCAGGAGACCGCACATGGGACTGGGCATGTCGAACAGGGACGTCGACATCACATGGGAGGTCCTGAGATCCCTCGGATTGGAGCACCTGGCCATGCGTTACGCGGACGAGATCAGCGGTGGCGAGTACCAGAAGGTCCAGATCGCCCGTGCGATGGCCCAGGAACCCGACATCCTGGTCCTCGATGAGCCCACCAACAACCTGGACATCTCGAACCAGCACACCACCATGCACTCCATCCTGCACGCCGTGGTCTCACGCGGCATGTGCACGATCATGACCATGCACGACATCAACCTGGCCGTCCACTACTCGGACATGTTCATATTCATCAAGGACGGCCGCGTGAGGGCGTACGGGGACGCGGAGATCATCACGGAGGAACTCATCAGAGACGTGTACGGGATCGATTCCGATGTCATCGTCCACAAGGGCCGTCCGTTCGTCATCCCGCACACGTTCCCCGCCGAACTCGCCCACTACCACCACACCCACGACGGATACAGCCATTCGCATGAAGTTCATGGACTGAGGTGACAAACAATGTCTGACATACATCCATTCCAGGGGGAGGGGCTCTCTTACGAACAGGGACTGCGTTTCTGGGACGAGTACTCCGACCGGTACTCCGGATTCCAGCAGGGGGACATCCCCGTACGCATAGTCGAACGCCTGGTCGAACTGGGTGTCCTCGGTCCGACCGACGATGTCCTCGAGATCGGTTCCGGCCCCGGGACGTACTCACTGGGCATAGCACCCCGTGTGGGGAGGCTGACGTGCCTCGACACCTCTCCCCGCATGCTCGACCGCCTGACCGCGCTGGCATCCGATGCGGGAGTACACAACCTCGTCCGCCTCGACATGGACTGGAACGACGTGTCGTCGGAGAAGGCGTACGACACCTGCATCGCCACGCTCTGTCCCGGAACGGGTTCCCCCGCATCCATCGTCAGGATGGAGACCGCTTCGAGGCACTGGTGCGTGCTGGTCTCCTGGGTGGAGAACCACGGGGACGACCTTCACGCCGATGTCTGGAAACGCCTGGGGAAGGACTACGGATACGGCGCCAGGCTCCGGTCCCCGGCCATGGAGTGGCTCTCCTCCAACGGAAGGGCCGCCGTGGAGGAGGTGTTCCACACGGTCGTCGAGGCCGACATCCCCGTGGAGGACCTGGTGGCCCGGGAGCTGTCCTCGTTCGCGGCCATGGGCCGCACGGAGGGCGTGGAAGATGCCGTACGCAAGGTTCTGGAACCCTCCGTCGACGGGGACGTGGTCCATTACAGGGCGCAGAACTCGATGAGGATGGTGTACTGGGAACCGTTGTTGTGAGAAGTGGAGCCACTGGAGGGGATCGAACCCCCGGCCTACGGTTTACGAAACCGCCGCTCTACCGCTGAGCCACAGTGGCAATGGTATCGGGTGAATGATTCTTGATATAAATAAAATGGGGGACGGTCCCCCGTCTCCCCGTGGTGCGGCGGTAGGAGGGGAACATGTCCCTGAACACCACCGCATCCTGCTCGATGAGCGGGGATTCGCAGATGAACGTGCACTCCTGCTTCGAGTCGTCGAGAATGTCGGCAAGCATCTGCAGGTCGGGCTCCTTCGTCTCGAGCGGGAGATGGGAGATCTCCCCCTTGTCGCCGTACTTTATGCAGCTGATGTGGAAGTGGGCGATGTCGCCGCACAGCGGGAGGAACTGGTCCATGAGCCCCCTCATGTCCGCCTCCGTCCTCAGGCAACCGCGGCCACGTGCATGGACATGGGCGACATCGAGGACAGGACGGACGCCGTCCACCTGGTCCATAACCTTCGCGATCTCGTCCAGGGTGCCGAACTGGCCCAGCTTGCCCATGGTCTCCACACCGAGGATCACATCCCTTATCCCCTCGTCGTCCAACATGTCCTTGCACTTGGACAGACCGTCCACGACGGACGGGAGCGCGGTGTCGGGGGATTTCCCGTACGATGCGGCATGGATCACGATTATGTACGCCCCCAGGTTGTGCGCGGCACGTGCGGTGTCCATGACCCAACCTATGCTCTTCTGACGCGTCTCCACGGAATCCGAGTTGAAGCTGATGTAGTACGGTGCGTGGCAACTCAGCCTTATGTCCAGCTGCCTCGCCTTGGCACCTATCTCCGCCGCCCTCTCCGGTTTGATCCTCGCCCCGCGGACGAACTCAACCTCCAGGGCATCCAGACCTAGTCCTCTGGTGTACTCCAACGCCTTCTCCGGGGCCTTCCCCGCGGACGGGTAACCTGCTGGGCCGAATCTCATGGTTCGGACCATGCCTTACACCGCTTTAACCCCTCGCCATGTTTTAGTGCATGCGACCCGATACGGTCGGCATGATCCTCGACCTAGACATCTCCCTCGACCCGACGCTCGGATGCGGACAGGCGCACCGCTGGAGGAGGACGGAGGGAGGATGGGAGGGGGTCCTGGGTTCGGAGGTGGTGACCCTCCGCCAATGCGGGGACGGGATCCACGTCCGCGGCACCGAGGACCGTTCGATGCTCATGAGGTACCTGGGTGCGGAGGACGACCTCGACGCCATAATCTCGGAGATATCGTCCCGCGACCAATACGTGGCGGGACTGGCCGGGAGGTGCCCGGGGCTGCGCATACTGCGCCAGGAACCATGGGAGTGCCTCGCGACGTACCTCCTCGCGACCAACGCCAACGTGGCGCGCATTGGCAAGATGGTCGAATCGGTATGCACGGTGTTCGGCCGCGATCTCGGCGGGAGGAGCAGCTTCCCGACACCGGGGCAGATCCTGGACCGCAGGGACGAGGTGGCATCATGCAGACTCGGGTTCCGCGAGGGTCGCTTCATAGAACTGGCCGAGAGGGTCGAGTCCGGGGACGTGGACCCCGTCGCCCTGACGGAGCTGGACTACCACGGATGCGTGTCCGCGCTCCTGGACATAAAGGGTGTCGGACCAAAGGTCGCGGACTGCGTGGCCCTGTTCGGGTACGGTCACCTGTGCGCGTTCCCCGTGGACGTCCGCATATCGAAGATGATGGAACGCATGTACGGGGTGAGCGGCAGCTACAGGACGGTCTCCGAGTACGGGATGTCCAGGTTCGGAGCGTATGCCGGTTACGCACAGGAGTTCCTGTACCACGCGGACTTCATAGATCGTTGATGCTCTGGCAGGCGCACTTCGGAGGAGGGGATCCGGTCTGGTCCTCGTAGATCATCGCGAGGAGCCCGATCTTCTTGACGACACCGCAGAGCCTGCACATCTCCACCGAGAAATCGCTCCTGTCCTCGGCGATGAGGGTCGCGGACTCCTTGATCGCCTCGAGGAACTTGGGGTAGAACGGGCTGGCCTCTATGAGGGCGTTGTCGCCCCTCTTCTTCTTGAGATACTGGGAGATGGCGGCGTCGGTGACACCGAACCTCCTGGCGACCTCCGCCTGGGACATACCGTGCGTGTAGACGAGCTCCTTGGAGACCTCCCTCCTGATCATGGGGAGCACGTACCAGACAACGAGTTCGCATGGAATCTTCATGTCCGCAACATGACCTAACAATTATTAATAGTATTAGGTTCGACCACCGACGTGTTTTCGGGGCATTTTCGACCGTTTTTTAAACATACGTTATATCATGCTCCGGGATTCGCCTTGACGTAGAACTCGGACACATCCCAGTCGTCGTCCTCCCTCTGCCTCTCGGAGTCCAACCTGACCCCCAGTGACTGCGACGCCTCGCGTATGATGCGGTCCGCACGGTCGCTCCCCTCGAACTCCTCCACCTTGATTCCGGATGAGGAGACCTTGCCCTTGAACGACCCTACGACCCTAGTTCCGCAGAGCACCACGGAACGCGTGGACCCGACCTCGCGCTTGATCCTGTCGCGCAGGTACAGGTGGAGGTTGTCCTGGCTGTTCAGGACGAAGCCGTCGGTGAACCTCTCGGGTTGCACACCCACGTCCTCCGAGACCATCCACATGAGCGTCGGATCGTCCCTGACGAAGAACCCCTTCCTGAGGAAACCCTCGTCCTCGAGGTCGGAAAGGATCCTCCTGACGACGGACATCCTGCCGGACACGAACCTGGACAGGAGCTCGGCCGAGAACACTCCGAAGTCGCGGAAGTGCATGCGGACGACCTCCCTCTGGGCCTCGTAGCGGTCCATCCCGTTCAACGGGACGAGCGAGTAGTTGGAGTCCGCATCCTGGTACACGACGGAGCCGTGGGACAGCTCGGACAGGATGTCGGATGTCGTGTCCGGTGCGTACGGGGAGTGTTCGAGCAGGTCCTTCTTGGACAGGGGCTGGCGGTCCTTGATGAGGGCTATGATGTCGCGGGCGGGGGGTTCCGGGACATAGCCCTTCTCGGCACGGAACAGGATCGCGTGGTCCCTGTCCGTGTAGCCCTGCAGCGGCGGGGACAGGGTCATCTTGAGGGTGTACCCCTTCTCCATGTGCCTCTTCATGGTCGTTCTCTCGGCCACGCGTGTGAGCGCCTCCTGGTCCCCGCGTATGTACCCGCGCTCGGCGATGGCCGCCGCGACCGTGGGGTACATGTCGCCCCTGGCCACCCTCTGCCTGCGGAGGACGTACCCGACCATGTCGTCCTCCGGGATGCTCCACGGCACGAAGCGGCCCTTGGCGTAGAACCCGTTGACGAGATGGTATCCGGCACCGGTCAGGACCTCCGACATCGCCGGATCCAGGTCCTCAGCGGCCACGTTGAGCACCTCGCGTATGCGCACGATGTCCGTGCCCTTCATCCTGTGGAAACCCATCAGGTGGTCCACGGCGGATAGGACGTCCGGGAGCAGGTCCGGGGAGTCCATGTCCATGGAACGTATCTCGATGCACCCGGACATCTCCCATATCTCGAGGGCGCCCACGAGCACGTCGCCACGGACGAGGGGGTATATCCACTTGTCACCGTAGCGGGACGCTATCTCCGCCCACCTGGAGCCTATGTCCGGATCGGAGAGGGACACCACCCTGACGGGATGGTCCGTGTACGGGACGTCCTCCAACAGGGGGACCTCGTCGGACATCACGTACATGGGGGTCTGCCCCTCGCCCACCAGTATCGTCTCGGCACCGAGACCCGGTGCCATCGCCTCGATTTCGTCCAGCGGGAGGTCCACCATGAACCTCAGAGCGGTGGAGGGCACCGGTCCGAACGCACGTATCGCCCTGGCGAGGAGGTCGCGGGCGGGATCGCCGTCGGGGGTACCGGGATGGTAGACCGCGTAGGTGTTCTCGGTCCCCCAGTCCTCCCTCTCGTCGAAGTTGCGTATTATGCGGAGGGACCTGTCCAGGCGCATCAGCGACTCGCGAACGACGTCCTTCTCCATGCCCGTCTCCGCGACCACCTGCCTCATCGTGGCGGAGCCCAGGCCGTCGACCATGCTCAGGACCCTCGCGTCATCTGGTTGCGTCTCGTCGCGTCTGAGCGCCGCGTAGCGGTCGGCCTCGTCGGACATGACGAACCTGACCTTGCCGCGGACGAACCTGCCGAGCAGGATCTCGCCGGATGCGCGCATGGAGTACCACTCGGAGAGGTCGAAACCGTCGACCCTGTTGTACACGTCGAGCTCGTTTCCGGCGGTGCCGAAGAACTCGAAGAACCCGCGGATGCTGTCGAAACGGGCCCCCTTGGCGAGCCTGTAACGTTCCACGGTCTCGTGGTCGTACACGTTGCTGCTTCCCGCCTTCAGGCGCATGTGGTCCAGCTTCAGCATGTACTGGTCGTTCTCGGAGACGAGGAACCTCCCCTTGACCACGTCCTCGCGACCGACCAGGGACTCGAGCGACGAGCGTGCCGCGTCCTCGGGGATCGCCAGTGCGAACGCGACCTCCTGGACGGTGGACGGTGCGAAGCACTCCAGGAACCTCAGGACCATGCGGTCCGTGGACTCGCGACGGTCGTGTTCCGGATAGGTCACGGTCGAGAAGGACCACCTGTTGTTGCCGGACACGTCCGTCCTCGTCACCACGTACATGGACTCCAGCTTCCTCATGGACCTGTACGCGACATCCTCGCTGATGTCCAGCTGCGACGCCACCTCCGCAAGGGTCGTGTCCTCGCCGACCACCGACAGGACCGCCTCGTCCGTATCGGTCAACTCGCGCTCCCTGCGCGTGGCGGCGGCGTAGTACGGTATCTCCGATGCCACCATGATGTGGGGCTCGTCGAGGAACACCGTGCCTATGCGCCCCTCGCGGAGCAGTTCGCGCACCCAGCCGTCCACGGTCTTCTTGTCCTCGTCCGTGTAGGTGTAGATGTTCCTGCCGCGTTCGCGCAGGGCCTGGAGGGGGCCCGTCTGCATCAGGAGGGCCGGGATGTCGTCCCTGCCCATGATGCGCCCGGGTTTCTGAGCGTAGTACGGCACGATCTGGTCCTCCGTGAACTCGAACTCGCTGACGGAGTCCCCGAGTGCACGGTACAGGACCTTGCGGTGGAGCTCCCTCAGGAGGGCGGAGCGGTCCTCCATGAGGACGATGTCGGAGAAACCGGACAGGATGGCCGAGTGGGCGAACGGGGACGGGGTGCCCGTGAAGGGTATGACGGACACGGTCATGTCCCCCGACTCTATGGTGTCCAGCACGACCTTGGCGTTCTTTATGTCCATGTCGTCCTCCAGGACCTCCCTGTAGGTCTCCTCGATGACGGGGACGTTCTCCATGTCGCCCAGCATCTCGAGGAGGTACGTCGAACGGATCTGCTGCCTGTTGACGGATATGGGACGGCCCATGTAGTTGCGCAGGATCATGAAGCTGCGGGCGGCCGTGTGCCTGAACCTGAGCTTGAATATCTCCGAGTCCTTGATGGACCTCCTGAGGACGGCGTCCAGCTCGGAGGACCTTATGAGGCCGGGGACCTGGTTGAGGTCGAACCTGCGGGGGCACCCCAGCATGAAGCTGTCGTCCGAGATGGTCACGGACACGTTCGCACCCATCATCCCCGACATCCTGTACGCGTAGGCGCGGGACAGGGCGTCGTTCACCCTGCGTCCGAACGGGAAGTGGAACACGATCTTCTGGTTGCCTGAGGGATCCACGTACTCCTCAACCGCGAGCCTGCGGTCGTCCGGGATGAAACCCGCCACCGCCACCTGCTCGCGGAAGTAGGACAGGACGCTGCGGGCGGAACCCGTGTCGACGTCGAACTCGTCGGATATCCCGGCTATCGCCTCCTCATCGGAGAGTAGGATCCTGTCGGCCATCTCCCTCCTGAACCTGGCGATGTCCATGGAGAGGTCGAAGCTGCGGGGCAGCATCTCCCCCGCCCACGACGGGACGGTGGGCTTCCTGCCGTTGGCCTCCTTCACGTACGCGGTCATGCCCTTCGAACGGACGAACTCGAAGGAACGTCCCCCGAGGACGAAGACGTCGCGGGGCGACAGGCGCTCCACGAACTTCTCGGAGAGCTCCCCGGCGGTGGTACCGTGGCTGGTGACCACCCTGTAGTTGGCCTCCTCGGGGATCGTGCCCAGGTTCATGAAGTAGATCATCCTGGACCCCTTCTTCCTCCCGAACTCCTGCTGCTCCACGTCGTACCATATCTTGGAGTACACGCCCTCGAAGTCGTCCTTGGACCCCAGGTAGCGCAGGACCTCGGTGAAGGTGGACTCCGTGAGGTCGCGGTAGCAGTAGGACCCGCGGACGAGGTCGTAGGCCTCCGACACGGACCACCTGCTGTCCAGACTCATCCCGACGACGGTCTGGGACAGGACGTCCAGGCAGTTCTCCGGTATCCCCACGCGGTCTATGTCGCCCCTGTGGGCGGCACGGCACATCACGGCGCACTCGACAAGGTCGTCGGGGTCGAACACGAGGAGCCTGCCCTTGGCCACCTTCCCGAAGCTGTGTCCGCTGCGGCCGATCCTCTGGAGACCCTTGGCCACGGACTTGGGGGACCCGATCTGGCACACCAGGTCGACCGACCCGATGTCTATGCCCAGTTCGAGCGACGTGGAGGAGACCACGCATTTGATCTCACCGCGCTTCAGGCGCTCCTCCACATCGAGCCTGATCTCCTTCCCGAGGGAGCTGTGGTGGACCTCTATGTTGTCCAGACCGCGCTCCTTCAGCTTGTAGACGACGCTCTCCGCACCGGAACGGGTGTTGGTGAATACCAGGGTGGTCTCGTGCTGGTCGACGAGCTCCCTGAGGGTGTCGTACATCATCGAGTTGACTATGTCGGAGGACAGCGCGGTCATGTCCTCGGTGGGGCAGATGACCCTCAGATCCAGCTGCTTCCTGGAACCGGACTCGATGAGCGCGACGTCGCGGGGCGACCCGTCGGGGTTGCATCCGACCAGGTACGCCGCTATAGCGTCTATCGGGGCGAGCGTCGCGGACAGGCCGATCCTGGAGAAGTCCGTCTCGCAGTGGTGCCTCAGGCGCTCGAGTGTGAGGGACAGGAACGCGCCCCTCTTGGAATCGCAGATGTCGTGGATCTCGTCGAGGATGACCCACTCCACCCTCCTGAACGCATCCTTGAACTTGGGTGCGGCGAGGATGAGGGCGAGGCTCTCGGGGGTGGTGATGAGGATGTGCGGGGGATGGCGCACCATCCTCTGCCTCTCGTTCTGGGGGGTGTCGCCCGAACGGACGGCGACCCTGATGTCGGGCACGTTCATCCCGTGCGCGGCCGCGACCTCCCTCATCTCGGCGAGGGGTGTGTTGAGGTTGCGGTTGACATCGTTGGCGAGGGCCTTGAGGGGGGACACGTATATGCAGTACACCCTCTCCTCGAGGGTCCCCTCGCGGGCGTACCTGGTGAGCTCGTTGATGATGCTGGTGAATGCGGTGAGGGTCTTCCCGGAACCCGTGGGGGATGAGACCAGGACGTTGCGGCGCTGGTGGATGACTGGTATGGCCTTGGCCTGCGGGATCGTCAGATCGTCGAACCTCTCGTCGAACCATGTGCGGATGAGGGGTTCCATGGACCCCATTACCTCGTCCTTGGTGTATGTCCTGTCTACCCTCTCGATCATTTGAACCACGTCCCCTACAGGATGGATGGGGCGGATTTAATGCTTCTCAGGGACTCGTTCGGACTCCGTCGCGCCCTGTGCTACCATAATATATGGTGTATTTCGTTCACATGCTCATGAGAATCGGATTGGTCGCGGTCGCACTCGCCCTCGTCACGGTCCTCGTCCCCGTCTTCGGATCGGATGGGACGGTGGAACCCGCCAGCGAGGTCCCCGGGGACACGACCATATTCGGATTCGTGGCGGACGTCTCCACGAACCTGGAGAAGAACATCCCGTTCGGGGACGTCGTCGTCACCCTCTACGATTCCGACAGGGTCCCGCTCGGAACCTGCGTCACCGATGCGGATGGGAGGTTCGAGTTCACCTACCCCGACGGGACGGGCAGGTACCTCACCTTCGAGCACGAGAGGTACACCGTCCAGACCCTCCCCAGCGACATGGTCGTGGTGGACGGGCAGTTCGTCAGGTTCGACATAAGGGACGGGATGCTCGTGGACGGCAAGTACATGCTGACGAGCGTGGCATCCGGGTACTCCCCCGTGGGGATGCGCATCACCATGGTCGAGATCGCCGGATACGTCTACGGGAAGGACGGTTCCGGCAGGGTCCCCCTGGAGGACGCCCAGGTGTCCCTGGTCTCGTCCAACGGCGAGACCACCTACGCCTACACCAACGACAAGGGCTACTTCTCGGCCTCGTGCTACATCGGGACCTATGAGCTCACTGTGTCGTGCAAGGGCTTCATGCAGTCCTCCACCGTGGAGGTGGAGACCGGCGACAACGCCCTCGAGATCGTCCTGGAGAGGAACGACTACAGCCTCCTCTTCGGCCTGGACACCCCGCACGCGGGGGAGCTCATCGGCATACTCGTGGTCCTGACGGTGATACTGGTCATAGGGCTCATCCACACCATGGGGAAACGCGGCAGGGTGGAGATAGAGTTCATCAACGACCTCGAATCCCCGAGGGAGGAAGAGGTGGAAGAGGACCTCAGATATCCCTGACCAGGTTGTCCATGACCCTCTGGTAGAGGCTGTTCCCCTCGGCATCCATGGCCACCACGAGTGGACCGAACTTCTGCGTGTCGAACCTCCACATGGCCTCCGCCATCCCGAGGTCGAGCCACTCCACACCCCTGCACGAGTTGAGACCCTCCGCGAGGGATATTGCCGCGCCACCGGTTGCGGCGAGGTACACGCACCCGCACCTCCTCATGGCATCGGCGACCTCCGGGGACATCCCGCCCTTGCCGATGATGGCACGGATCCCGAACCTCTCGATCATCTCGGGCTCCAGCTTGTTCATCCTCGCGGACGTGGTCGGTCCGGCGGCGATGACCCTCCATGAACCGTCGTCCATCTGCCTCATGATGGGTCCGCAGTGGAAGAGGGTCGCCCCGCGGATGTCGTCGGGGACCGGTTCCCCGTTCTTGTCGTACTCCAGTGCGCGGATGTGCATCTCGTCGCGACCGGTTATGACGGGGCCGGACACGAAGACCGTCTCCCCCAGCCTGAGCGACCTGACGTCCGATTCGGAGAGGGGTGTGTTCAGGACCTTCAAAGCTCCACCCCCTGTGCGTACTCGACACCGTTGTCGGTGATGCGTGCGGACGCGCGACGGGTCGCCCAGCACCCTATGTTCACCGCGACCGGGAGGCTCGCCGTGTGGCAGAACGCCTTCTTTATCCTGACACCCAGGACCGTCGTGGAACCGCCCAAGCCCATGGGACCGAGACCGGAGCTGTTCAATGCGACGAAGAGCTCCTCCTGCATGGCCTGCAGGACGGGGTCGGGGTTCTCCGAGTCCAGGGGTGCGAGGAGGGCCTCCTTGGCCATCTCGACGCACACGTCGGATGTGCCGCCGATACCCACGCCGACGATGGAGGGGGGACACGGACGTCCTCCCGCATCCAGGACGGAGTCGATGATGAACCTCTTTACGCCCTCCGCCCCGTCGGCGGGGTTCAGCATGGCGAGACGCGTCATGTTCTCCGAACCTGCCCCCTTGGGGAGGACGGTGATCTCGGTGAAGTCGTCATCCGTGGGGATGTAGTGGATGATGGGCATGCCCTGACCGAGGTTTGATCCGTTGTTCTCACGGGTGAGGGGGTCGACGGTGTTCGGCCTCAGGGGGATCTCGCGTGTGGCCCTCTCGACACCGCGCGCTATCTGGGACGCTATGCCGGAATCGAAGCGTCCCCTGACGTAGAATACGGGGATGCCCGTGTCCTGGCACATCGGCCTCCCGATGTGCTCGGCCTTCTTCACGTTGTCCATGATGGCCCCGAGCTGCGTGTACGCGATCTCGCCGGTCTCCCAACCGGCGGCGGCCTCCAGGGCCCACCCTATGTCGGCGGGCAGTTTCGTGTTGGCAAGACGCAGGAGGTTGACGACGATGTCCTCCACGGGCTCGGGCAGCTTTATCATGCGGAGGTCAACCGAATACGGGATATAAATCCTCCAACACGCGGGATCACGGGACGACGTACAGCACGTCCTCGATCGTCACGACACGGACGGTGTCCCCGGGTTCGTAGCCATCCGGTATGCGGAGGTCGACGGTGGAGTAGTTGTCCGGGTGGAGGACCTGTATCTCCGAACCCATGCGGTTGATGACCGTCGCCTCCCTGAGATCGGACGACCTCTCGTAGAGCTTCAGATCGGGCATGTCCGCCCTCCTGACCGCCCTCTCCCTGAAATCGATGAGGTCCATGACACGTCCGCCGCTACCGGACACACGGGTGAGCTTGCAGTACCTGTCGTTGGACACGACCACGTCCCCCACCGAGTACTCCGGAAGACGGACCAGGTACGTGAGACGGTACATGTCCTGCCCGTCCGTGGTCTGACCCACCAGCTTGGGGGACTCCTTGGTCTCGGCGCAGAACGCGTCCGCCAGCTCCCTCGCGAGGGACTTGCCGAGCGACATGGACGAGAGGTACACATCCACCCCTCCGGTGACGAGCTCCATCTTGGTGATGAAGAGGGACCTGTTGTGCGCGGCCTGCCTGGCCACGGAGTTCTCGACCATCGCGAGGGACTCCTCCCTCATCTCGGGGCTGAGCTCCCTGGACCCTGTGCGGATCTGGAGGATCGCCTCGTAGTAGCTGCCGAGCTGCCTTGAGCACCTCTTGCAGACGTTGTTCTTGATGCGCACGATGGTGGACGCGTCGTCCTCCGCCTCGTACCCCATGATGTCGCAGTGGGAGTGGACGTTGACCACGTACACGTACGGGTCCTGGCAGTCGACATCCATGGCGACGGAGGTGACCCTCACGTCGCGTATCGCGCAGAGCGCATCGGCCGCCGCATCCTGGACCGCCACCGCGAGGTCCTTCTTGACCCAGCGGTCGCCGACGTTGAACTCGTTGCAGTTCGTGCACACCCTGAGGTCCACATGATGGGGCAGGGCCGTCAGCTTGCGTCCGTCCAACCAGCAGTCTATGCACAGACCGTCGAGGGACTCCTCGCAGTCGCACCCGCATTTGACGCAGAAGTTCACATCATCACCACCTGGGCGTGCTTCACGCCGCCTATGACGATGATGTTCTCCGGGGACACGTGCCCCTGGGCGACGGCGATGGACACCGCCTCCTCCCCGACCAGGTTCATGATGGATACGGACTTCATGCGCTCGATGTACGCCTCCGTGGAGACGGACTCCCCCCTGTAGAACGTCTCGCTGACGGTTATCCTCATGCCGTCGCCCCTGAACGTCTTCCCTATTATGTCCTCATCGCAGGCCGCGAGGATCCTCTCGTCCCCGTTGGTGTGTATCCTGACGTACATGTGATCAAGTCCTCTTGTATACCCCTGCGGGGGTCCTGTAGATCTCTCCGCCATCGCTGAGGTTCTTCACGGCGCGGGTGACGTCCGTCTCCGCAAGACCCTGGTTGGAACCGTGCTGGATCAGCTCGTCCATGGTCAGGCCCTCGTCACCGTACTCCCTCATCAGGTCGCGCACGACGTCGATCCTGTTGCGGTCCTTGGAGCTGATGCCCGACGCGATCTTGTCTATGTCGAAACCCCCGTCGTCGTTGCCGGCTATCCTGCGGAGGTAGTACTCCACCAGGTCGACCGCGCGGTTGGCGTCCACATCGGTGACCTTGTCGCTGAGCCTCATCCTAGCCGATGCCTCGGACAGACGGACGAACGCCTCGAGCTGCCTCGCCGTGATCGGGACGGAGTTGCCCCCGTTGCCCATGAGCCTGATGCGGAGGAAGCTGTCCTGGATGATGCCCTTGGCCTCGTCAGTCATGATGGGCGTGAGGCGCTTGGAGTACGCGACGTACTTCCTGAGGATGTCCACGTCGTAGACGGGTTTGATGTTGCTGGTCCTCTCCATGATGCCCTTGACGTCGACGCCCTTGATCTCGACCGAGTCGGGGACCATCCTGGCCTGTCCGCGCTGATGCGCCATGAGTATGTGCTCCGTGATCGCGGTGTCCTTCTTCTTGTCGGGCTTGTCCGTGAGGACGAAGATCATGTCGAAACGGGACATGAGGGCCGGAGGCAGGTCGATCTGGTCCGCGATCGCCGCATCCTCCTCGAACCTCCCGTACTTGGGGTTGGCGGCCGCGAGCATGGAGCAGCGGCACTGGAGGGTCGCGGTTATACCAGCCTTGGCAACGGAGATCTTCTGGGACTCCATGGCCTCGTGGAGCGAGGACCTGTCCTGATCGGTCATCTTGTCCAGCTCGTCGATGCATGCGAGACCCTTGTCCGCGAGGACCAGCGCACCGGCCTCCAGGGTCCACCTGCCATCACCGAAGTCGTCCCTGACCGCGGCAGCGGTGAGTCCGGCGGCGGATGCCGACTTACCGGATGCGTATATCCCCCTGGGTGCGAGCATGCTCATGTACCTCAGGAGCTGCGACTTCGCGACACCGGGGTCGCCCATGAGCAGGATGTGCATGTCGCCCCTCATGACGGTACCGTCGTCCATCTCCTTGTGGCACCCGCCGAACAGCTGCAGGGCGATGGCCCTCTTCACCTCGTCCAGACCGTAGATGGAGGGCGAGATCGAACGGACGATGTTGTCGAAAAGCTGGGGGTCGCGGGACATCTCCCTGATCCTCTCCTCGTCCTCCTCGGTGATGAGGATCTCGTCGTACTCGTGCTGCTCGAACTCCACGGACGTCACGTCGAGGAACGTCTCGAACACCGTGGACTTGTCCCTCTCCCCCTTCTCCACGGAACGGAGGACACCGTTCAGGGTGATGCGGTTCCCGGCCGTGACCTCCCCCGCGATGTCGTCCTCCACGTAACCGGAGATCCTCTCGGGCTGGGCCCCTCCCCTGAGACCCTCGGGACTCTCCTGTATCTCTATCTTCTGGGTGTCCATGAACACGGACGACTTCATGTCCAGGATGAAGCGGAGGTTCTGCTTGTTGCAGCTGCCGTCCGCACCGGAGCACATGACCGGCTCCCTCAGGATCGTCCCCGGCTCCTCCATCCATATCTCGGAACCGCATCTGGAGCACCTGAAGAGGGCGTGCGTCATGCGGGGCTTGACGGTGGTGACCTTCCTGGCCAGACCCTCGACGGCGATCAGCTTCCCCAGGTGGTCCGCCCTGAGGTTCCTTATCTCGACCTTGGCGTCGCGCGGGAGGTTGTAGACCCTCACGTTGATGGCGTCACCGGGGCGGTTGATGTTCGGGACCAGTGACATCACGGTCTTCCTGGCGATCTCCATGCACCTGTCCGGGTTGTCAAGGACGTACATCGCGAAGTCCACGTTGTAGGTGTTGATGTCCCCGTAGTCCACCCTGACGCTCTTCTTCTGGGGGTAGTTGTCGGCTATGTCCGAGATCATGATGCGGTACGCATCCTTCGAGAACACATCGGACCATGCGACCTGGATCTCGTTGTCCTGGAACGATACGGCCATCTCACTCCTCCCCCGGGGTGCAGCCCTCGTCGATCCACCAGATCCATCCACCGCGTTCCATCGAGATCTCCCCCCTTATGTGACCGGACCTGCGGTACTTGGTGAGGGTCTTCGCGAGGTCGTCGGGACACCTGTATCCGAACAGGTGGTCGAGCCTGTCGCTCGCCTCCTTCGTGGTAAGCCTGTCGTCCCCGAGGGACTCCCTGATCATAGGTAGAAGACCGTCACCCGTCATGGGTGAACCATATCTTCAGCTTGTATTAGAAGGAATCACTCGCATTCCGCATCGCGCGGTGCGACGGATTCGATGTACTCGTTCTGTATGCGGACGACCTCGGTGCTGTCGCGTGCAGCGGCGTACGCGTCCAGGAGCGGACCGTTGAGCCTCAGGAACTCGGGCGCCCAGTTGAACCTGCCCAGGAACATCTCGACCTGGTCCATCTGCCCCAGGATGTAGAGGGTTGCCATGACCGCCTCCGCGCTGTTGAGCTCCATGGGACGCCCCCAGTTGACGGGGTTCGCGGCGAGCAGGTAGGGCAGGGCCCTCTCCTCCACCTTCTTGAGACGGGGGAACTCGTCTATGTTCGTCCATGTGAGGTCCATGACCACCACGCCCTTCCTGGCATGGGCCATGTCGGCGGGGGACAGCGCACGGTCGGAGAACGGCGAGAGGACTATGGAGCCCTTCGGAATCGCCCCCAGTGTCTTCGCCTCCCTCCCCAGTCCGAACTTCAGCATGCGCTTGGCGGTGCACTTCTTGGGGTCGCACTGACACTTGTCGTATATGATCACGGGGATCATGCGGACACCAGCGCCGCGAGGGCCTCGGGGTCCCTGAGGTTCTCCTTGACCCAGGCCCTGACCTCCTCCACGGTGGCGAGGTAGTCGTTGTAGAGCTCCAGGTCGTCGGTGGCGGTGTACTCCTCCCTGGACCTCATGGGTGCGAGGATCTGCTTGCCCGCCCAGGGGGTCTTGGATGCCCACTCCTCGAAGGTGGAGGCCTGGAGGTACACGACGAAGTCGTACTCCTCGTCCTCGCGGAGGTAGTCCCTGTCCTTGAAGTCCTTCGAGACCTGCCTGCGCATGTCCTCCCCGTTCTGGTACATCGCGGAGATGAGCTCGCAGTCTACGATGTCGTGTTCGGGACCGGCACTGTACGCCTCGTACCTGCCGGGGTACAGCTGGTTGGTCATGTACTCCGCGATCTGGGAGACGAAATCGTTCTTCTGCTCCACGAAGAGCACACGCACCTTAGCTTCCTTCTTCTTGAACATTGACACCACGGCCGCATGTTAATGGCGATGTGTAGATAAGGGTTGCCCGTCTGCGCCCCGACGCCCCCGGCCGACATGTTTTTTACCGTGTACACGCTGGAACCGCTGCCACGGTGATGATCGTTTTTTCGAGCTGATCTCTGATGATAGACGGGCGAGCTGAGTGGCAGACCCCCTGTATACGTCATGCGACGTACTTTCCCGTGATAAACCGTAAATAAAGAGGTTCCAATCCACGGCACATGCCCGTTCTCCAACTAGCACTGGACCTCATGCAGCTCAACAGAAGCATCGTCATCGCCCACGAGGCGGTGGAAGGCGGTGCCGATTGGATAGAGGTGGGGACACCTCTCATCAAGAGCGAGGGCGCGGAGGCCGTGCGCACTCTCCGCAGGGAGTTCCCCGGCAGGAAGATCATCGCGGACACGAAGACGATGGACGTCGGGGCGTTCGAGGTCGAGATCATGGCCAAGGCGGGGGCGGATGTCGTCACGGTCCTCGGACTCGCTGAGGACTCCACCATCGAGGAGGCCGTCATGGCGGGCAGGAAGTACGGTGCCGAGATCATGGTCGACATGATCAACGTGCCCGACAGGATCACCCGCGCAAAGGAGGTGGAGAGACTCGGTGTCGCCTACATCTGCCTGCACATGGGCATAGACACGCAGATGAAGGGATCCGAGCCCCCTATCGACGTCCTCAGGAGGATCGTGGAGGAGGTCTCCATCCCGGTCGCCGTGGCCGGCGGCATAACCGCCGAGAACGCCGGACTCTACGTGGAGGCCGGTGCGACCGACGTCATCGTCGGAGGGGCGATAATCAAGACCGGCGACATCAGAGCCGCCGCGGAGAACATCAAGAAGTCCATGGAGGGAGCCGAGATACGCACGGACCTCGCGAAGAAGTACAGCGAGGAGGACCTGTTCGAGGCGTTCTCCAGGGTGTCCACTTGCAACATCTCCGACGCCTTCCACAAGCAGGGCGTCATGACGGGGATCGTCCCGCAGTCACTCGCCCACAGGCAGAGGATGGTCGGTCGCGCACTGACCGTCCAGACCGCGAACGGGGACTGGGCCAAACCCGTGGAGGCCATTGACCGCGCCAAGGAGGGCGACATCCTCGTGGTGGATGTCGGAGGAGGGGATGTCGCCGTATGGGGCGAACTCGCCAGCTGCTCCGCCATGGTCATGGGTGTGAAGGGGATCGTCATCGACGGGGCGATAAGGGACATAGACGACATAAGGGACCTGGAGTTCCCCGCGTTCTCCAGGACGGTCGCACCCTGTGCCGGGGAGCCCAAGGGCTACGGCGGCATCGGGATCGAGGTCAAGGTCGGCGGGCAGAGGGTACGCACCGGCGACTGGATAGTCGGTGACGAGAGCGGCATCGTCGTGATCCCCAAGGAGGTCGCGGTCGAGGTCGCGAACCGCGCACTCGACGTCCACGAGAGGGAGAACAGGACGAGGGAGGAGATTCTCAGGGGATCCACCCTGTCCAAGGTGAACGAGCTCTCCAAGTGGGAACCTGTCAGCTGATGATCATGCGTGCCGGCCGAACGGCCGGCACATGTTTCTTTTCCGGATCGCTCAGTAGTGGGTGATCCCGTTGATCTCGGTGTCGAGCTTCTTCAACCTCTCGATGCGGTCCTCCGTGGAGGGGTGCGTGCGGAACAGGTTGACCAATCCGGACATCCTCTTCTTCCCGAAGGGGTTGGAGATCCACATGTTGGCGGCCGAGGGGTTGTCATATGTGTTGTAGTTCGTGGAGCATCCGCTCTCGATTGTCCTGAGGGCACTGGCCAGGGCCATGGGCTTCCCGGTGAGGCGCGCCCCGGACTCGTCGGCGAGGTACTCGCGGTTCCTGGAAACACCGAGCTGGACGAGCATGGCCGCGATGGGCATGGTCACGTCCGCGAGCAGTGCGATGGCGAACCCGAGACCACCGTTGTCCTCGTCGCTGAATATGGACGACCACACGGCCATCCTGGTGATGTAGGACACCATGGCGGCCATGGTGGATGCGACGGACATGACGAGGATGTCCCTGTTCTTCACGTGGGAGAGCTCGTGGGCCATCACACCCTCAAGCTCCTCGTCGGTGAGCATGTTGAGCAGGGGCCTGGTCGCCACGACGGCGGCGTCCTTGGGTCCGCGCCCGGTCGCGAATGCGTTGGGCATGGGCATCTCGGATATGCCCACCTCCGGCATGGGGAGACCGGCACGGTCGGCGAGCCTCTGGACGATGGAGTACAGCCTCGGCTCCTCGTCGTAGGTGACCAGACGCACCCTGTTCATCGACAGGGCCATCTTCTTGGAGAAGAAGTAGGACGCGAGGTTCATCACCACTGCTATGGCAAGCATCACCCACATCCCGGTCCAGACGTTTCCGAACAGGAATCCCACGACCCATCCCACGACGACGAGGATCAGGGTCATGGCGGCGAACATTGAAAGGGTTCTAAGACGCCACAATCTCATTTCAATCACCTTTTAATCTGTTTATTCTTCTATTTAATAGTTATTATATTTTCGACGAATCGAACCTCATACCCACGTAGAAGTCGTCCACGGCGGAGAGCCCCAGGTTCACCCTGAGGTTCGTCATGCCGTCGGTGCCCGTGCAGTGGTTCAGATGGAGTTCGGTGCATCCATGGGCCTCGAACTCGGACGCGTACTGCCTGGCCGTGGGCTTCTTCATCTTCTCGAGCAGGACGGACCCTATGAAAGCACCCACCTTGCGGCCGTACCTCTGGGACACTGTGTCGAGCACATGGGACGGACCGGCCACGCCGCGTCCGCTCAGGACGGTGAGCGGCCTCCCGTCTATGACGAGGAATGCCTCCTCGTACCCGTTGGTGTAACCGTACATCGGGGTGACCGCGACACCCGGGACAACATCCATCCAACCGTCCAGGTCGTGGAGGACCGCCTTCCCCAGGTTGTCGGCCCTTATGGCCACACCCTTGGAGAACAATCCGCCCTTGGGACCGTACAGTCCCGGGGGCGCGTAGATGTCCAGCGGGCTCTCCCTCGCACCCAGCACGGCGTTGACCGCCCTGCAGTTGTCGGGTCTCCTCTGGGACACCACGAGGGCGTCTATGGACTCGGGGTCCACATCGAGATGCTCAAGGTTGTGGGTCAGGTACCTGTCGCGCAGACCCGTGTCGAAGAGCACCCTCTTCCCCCCTATGTCGACGAGCATCGCCGATCCCCTGGCCCCTATGAGGGGCGTGTCGACCATGGCACCCTCGTCGTAAACACACGTGACCGTGAAATCCATTCCAATCATCCTCAGCGTTTGTAGAGCGAATCGGGTATGTCCCCGCATATGCGGTGGATGCTCTCCACCGGGACCTGTCCGTTGGAGAGCCACGCCGCGACCTTCTTCGGCACCGTGGTCACGGGCATCATGGACCCGGGCTTGGCGGGGTCGTCGATGTAGTCCGTCTCCATCATGAAGCGGTCCGTGCCCTTCGACAGAGCCTCCTTCAGGTTGGCCTTCGATGCGGGTATGGAGGGCATCACCCCATGGGTCTCCTCCTCCGTGACCCACGGCGGTGACGAGTGCTTCACGACGAGTCCGCGGTCCAGACCGGCACGGTCCGCCATCTCCGCGAGGGACCTGTCGGTGTCGGCGTCCGACTCGCAGTGTATTATCACGGGCACGTCCAGCTCCCTGGCCAGCTCCATACCGCGGGACAGGATCCTGTTGGACGCGTCCCATATCTCGTCGGAGACGGGGAAGTGCGGCCTCCCTATCTCGCCCAGGGCGACGGCACGGCCCTCCGCGACATCGCGTGCGGCGGCCTCCATGCCCTCGACCATCATCTCCTCCGCACGTTCCAGACCGTACATCTCGGACAGTGGGAGGATGAGCACCGGGTATGGCCCGACGGCTATGTTGATCTCCAGGTCCGTGGCCTCCCTGGCCCTGTCGGCCATGGAGTACGTGACCTCGTACGACCTCGCGAAGTCGTCCCCATGCGCTATCCTGACCTCCTCGTAAGGCAGCGTGACGAGCGTCAGACCCGTCCCGCCGGCAGCCTGGAACTCCCTCAGTGCATCCACGTTGCGACCCGAAGGGCTCATGTGGATATGGTTGTCGTACACCGGCACCCTCTCGCTCATGCGGTTTGGTACGAACGCGCACACCTATATTACCTACGTCGTCGATGCATCGGGGACCATGGATTCGAACCAGCGTTTCCTTCTGAAGGCGTTCAGGAAGTACTACAGGTCCAACTCGCCGATTCTCCCGGACAGGTTCACACGCAGGGAGTTCGGATTCATGTTCTTCGACAGGACCTACGTCCAGAGGCACATGGGGTTCGCCAGACCCGAGGAGCTGAACAGGTTCATGATCGGACAGGTCCCGTCCCACAGCTACTACTCCACGTCGTACTACAGGAGGCCCAACGCCCCCACGATGGACGAGAAGGGGTGGATGGGCGCCGAGCTCATATTCGATCTGGACGCGGACCATCTGGACGGTGCGAAGGAGATGACCTACGCGCAGATGCTGGTTCAGATCAGGGACGAGATGGTAAACCTCGTGGACTCGTTCCTCCTCGACGACCTGGGTTTCTCCGAGGACCAGGTCCACATCACCTTCTCCGGGGGCAGGGGTTACCATGCGCACGTCCGCACACCGGACATCATGGACCTCGGGACCCACGAGAGGAGGGAGCTAGTGGACTACATCACCTGCTCCGGCATGAACATAGACTGGGTGTTCCCCTACAACAGGGTCGCCACGTCACAGGTCGTGACGGGCAGCGGGGTCCGCACGAACGTCGCCAAGGACCGCCTCATCCCGTCCGCCGACTCCGGCGGATGGAGGCTGAAGATGCGCAACGGCCTCATGGACGTGGTCAACGTGTTCTGCGACTGCGACGTGAAGACGATAAAGCGGGAGTACCCGAGCATCAAGGGCAGCAACAACCAGACGGTGCTGAAGGCCCAGGAGGAGCTCAGGAAGAACCGCGGGACCCTGTTCGTGAAGAACACCATGGCCGTCCTCTCCCAGTCCACGCAGAACATGCTCGTGAAGCTGATGAAGGAGGATGTCGCGTACAGGCTCTCCGGCGAGGTCGACGAACCTGTCACGGCGGACATCAAGAGGCTGATCCGCCTGCCGGGTTCGGTCCACGGCAAGAGCGGACTGAGGGTCACACCCATAACCCGCGAGGAGCTCACGGACTTCGACCCTCTTCAGATGGCGGTCCCCGACGAGTACTCCGACGATCCCGTGAAGGTGACGATGAGGAGGGACTCGACCCTGGACATGAAGGGACAGCACTTCGACCTGAACGGGGAGACCGAGGTCCCCGAGTACGCGGCGGTGTTCCTGGTGGGAAGGAAGATGGCCGACATAGGTCACGCATCCGAGGCGTCCGAACAGGTCAAACTCTTCTGAAAACGGATGTCTGGCACATCGCGGGGAGACCATTCCGGACGCACACCGGAGGTTTGGCGCCGGACGTTCTATATAATAATAACTTACCAAAGCCTTTATTAACAGGCGGTAGTTCACGGAAACAAGGTAATTAAAATGAAAGCATTCCGCGTAACCGGTTCTTACGACGACATCAGGCAGAAGCAGCAGGTATTCTCCATCGAGATGGCAGCCGAGGATGAGGCAGCAGTCAAGGAGAAGGCGCTCTCCACCATCGGCAGCAAGCACAAGCTCAAGAGATGGCAGATCCACATCAACGATGTCACCGAGCTCGCCGCAGACCAGGTCACGAACCACGTCGTGAAATACCAGATTGGTGAGTGAACTTGGAAGATGCCGAGCTCCGTCAGGCCATCGCCGTGATGGAATCCTACAAGGAGAGGGTCGAGGCACTCAGTCGCCAGGTCCAGGTCCTCCGCGTCTCCCTCGAGGAGGTAACGCTCACATCCGATGCCCTCAAGGCGTTCAAGGATGCGAAGGAGGGCGATGAGATCATGATCCCCGTCGGTGCCTCGTCTTTCGTCACAGTCAAGGTGACCTCCAACAAGAACGTCGTTGTCGGCATCGGCAGCAACATCTCCGTCGAGAAGGACGTCACCGATGCGGTCGAGTACATGGAGGCGAACGGCGCCGAGATCTCCGAGGCCCTCAAGAAGTCCGCCGACGCCCTCAACGAGGCGCAGCAGGCCCTCGCCAACATCTCCTCTGCGGTGCAGCAGGAGTACATGAACAGACAGCAGCAGCCAATGCAGTGAGAAGGTGGTAAAGATGTTCGAGTCCCTCAAATCCAAGATCAAAGGCCTGTTCTCCAAATCGAAGAACCTCGACGAGGAGAAGGTGTACAAGAAGGAGGAACCCGAACAGCCCACCGCCCCGCAGCAGCCCGAGACCGTGACGGAGCCGACCCCCGAGGTCAAGGCACCGGAACCCGTCCGGACCGTTCCGGACACACCCGTTCAGGAGCCCGTCAAGGAGGAGCCGAAGCTCTCCAGGAAGGAGCTCCTCAAACTGAAGAAGGAGGCGAAGAGGGAGGCCAAGGTCGCTAGGACCGAGGCCGCCCCCTCCGTCCCCGTCTCCGAATCCTCCGGTAAGAGGATCAAGGAGGATCCCCTGGACGAGATCCTCGACGAACTCGAGATCATCCTGCTCGAGGCGGACGTCGCATACCCCGTCGTCGAGGAGATCAAGGCCGGCGTCAGGGAGAACCTCGTCGGGAAGAAGTACGACCGCTCCTACACCCTGGAGCAGGTCGTCGAGATGGCCCTCAAGGACGCGGTCAGGAACGTCCTCAAGATCAACGAGTTCGACTTCGACCAGTGGATGGAGGGCAGGGGGAGACCCACCACGATAATGTTCGTGGGCATCAACGGAACCGGCAAGACGACCGCCATCGCCAAGGTCGCGAACCGCCTCCAGGGCAGCGGTAGGACCGTCGTCCTCGCAGCCTGCGACACGTTCAGGGCCGGGGCGATAGAGCAGCTCACGATCCACTCCGAGAAACTCGGATGCAAGATCGTCAAACAGGCCCACGATGCGGATCCCGCCGCGGTCGCATACGACGCCATAGAGCATGCCAGGTCCAAGAGGAAGGACGTGGTCCTCATCGACACGGCCGGACGTATGCAGACCAACAACAACCTCATCGAGGAGATGAAGAAGATCGTCAGGGTCTCCAAACCGGACCTCAAGGTCTTCGTCGGTGACTCCCTCGCCGGGAACGACGCCATAGAACAGGCCAAGGTGTTCGATGCCGCCATAGGCATCGATGCGGTGATCCTCACCAAGATCGACACCGACGCCAAGGGTGGTGCCGCACTCTCGATCGCCCACACCATCGGGAAGCCCATCGCGTTCGTCTGCAACGGTCAGGAGTACGGGGACATCGTCAAATTCAACACCGAGTGGATGATCGACAGGATGTTCGAGTGATCATCCATCCACACACAACTTGTAGAACAGTGTCGCGAAGACCTTGGAGTCCGTCACCAGGTTATCGAGCACGACGTATTCATCCGGTGCATGGAGGGTTCCACCACCGCACTGCCACACGTATGCGTCGAGACCCCTCGCCCTGAAGAAGTTGGCACAGGTCCCACCACCGACACCGACCGCGACGGGGACGTTGCCGGTAACGGATGCGACGGATTCGGACAGCGCCCTGTAACCCCTTCCGGACGTGGAGGAGGGAGCACCCGAGGTGTGACGCTGTATCTCCGACACCGTTATCCCCGCACCGGTGGCCTCGGAGTGTCTGCGCGCTATGTCCTCCGCCATCGCCACAACATCATCGATATCGTACCTGGGGAGCAACCTGATGTCCATGGAGAACTCGTCCTGACCGGGAATGGTGTTCACGTTCTCGACCGTGGCCGGCCTCTTGGTGGGCTCGAAGGTGGACACCGGAGGAAGGAACAGCGGATCCTCATCCCCGAACTCCCTCTCGAAGGAATCCATCAGATCCACCAGCAACCTGGTGGATACACGGTAGGCGTTGATACCCTGGTCCGGGGTCGAACCGTGGGTGGTCCTACCCTCCACGGAGAACCTCAACCACACCAGGTTCTTCTCCGCGACCTCCACCATGGAACCTCCGGGGGATCCCCAATCCGGAACGATTATGACATCGTCCTCCGAGAAGTAGCCGTGGTCCAGGAGGTATTCTATCCCCATCCTGCTGGTCGTCTCCTCGTCGGCGACGTAGGCGACACCGATGGACATGCCCCTCAGCTCCATGTCGAGGAACTGTCTGGACGCGAAGAGGGAGGATATGACGGACTGACCGTTGTCCTCCGTACCACGACCGTATATGCGCCCGTCCCTGAGGACGGGTTCGAACGGAGGGGATGTCCAGAGGGAGGGATCCCCTGCGGGGACCACGTCCGTGTGTGCGACTATCCACACGGTGCCCTTCCCGGGACCGTCCTTCCTCGCCAGAACGTTGGACCTCATCACACCAGGATCCAGGTCATCGGGGACATCGACCCTGACGACACTGTCGAAACCGCCGAGATGGGTCATGAGGTAGTCCACCTTCCTGGATTCCCCATCACCGCCGTTCACCGGTGCGAGTGCCGGGATACGGATCATGCCCATCATCGTGTCGATGATCGCGTCCCTTGAATCCTCGATACAGCGCAGGATGGAATCCAACGTCTTCATGATCCGGAATCGAAAACTGTGTTCATAACCCTTTCCGGATTGGACTGGTGTAAGGGGTTTCTAAGAGGTTTGGTGTTGATATCGGTATCAGCAGCGGCGGATTATGGTGGTCACCGCATTTCCGCCTCCGAGGCAGAGGGTCGCGAGACCGACATCCTTGTTGCGGTCCTGCAGTGCGTACAGCAGGGTCGTGAGGACACGTGCACCGGAACATCCGATGGGATGACCGAGTGCGACGGCTCCACCGTTGACGTTGAAGATCTCGTCGGGGACGTTGAGCTCCTTCTTGACGGCACAGGATGCGGATGCGAACGCCTCGTTGTGCTCGAAGAGATCGATGTCGTCGATGGTCATACCGGCCTTCTTCAGGACGTGCTGGGTCGCGGGGATGGGTGCCTCCATGATGTGCTCGGGGAGGACTCCGCGCTCTCCGTATGCCTCGATGGTGGCGAGGGGTTTGAGTCCGTGCTCCTCCGCCCATTTCCTGGATGCGACGACGAGCGAGGATGCACCGTCGCTAAGCTGGGATGAGTTGCCCGCGGTGACGATTCCGTCCTTCTTGAAGACGGGCTTGAGCTTGCCGAGGGACTCCATGGAGGAGTCCTCCCTGACACCCTCGTCGGTGTCGAACACGATGTCCCCCTTCTTGGAGGGGATGGTGATGGGCATGATCTCGTTCTTGAACTTACCCGCCTTGATTGCTGCGGCGGCCTTCTGGTGGGATTCGACGGAGAGCTGGTCCGCATCCTCCCTGGACACGTTGAACCTCTCGGCGACGATCTCACCGGTGAATCCCATATGCTGGTTGTTGAAGATGTCCCAGAGTCCGTCGTGGACCATCGCGTCGACCATGGTCTGGTCGTTCATCTTGTAACCCCACCTCGCACCGTTGAGGATGTAGGGTGCCGCGGACATGTTCTCCATTCCACCGACGGCGAGGACGTTGTACTCCCCGGCCTTGATGGCATCGGATGCGAGCATGGCGGCCTTCATTCCGGAACCGCAGACCGCGTTGACGGTGAAGGATCCGATCTCCACGGGGAGACCGGCACCGATTGCGGCCTGCCTGGCGGGGTTCTGACCGAGACCGGCACCGATGACGTTACCCATGATGCACTCCTCGATGTCCCCGGGCTGGAGACCGGCCCTGTCGACCGCCTCCTTGACGACCATAGCACCGAGATCGGTCGCCTTGAAACCGGAGAGAGTCTTTCCGTACTTTCCAATGGGTGTCCTGACTGCACTGAGAATTACTACCTCATCCATGAGAATCCCTTCTGTTCACGCGGATGATGGGCTGTATATAAAAGAATGTCGATTATTATATACGACCATTGACGAACTCCACAGGTTGGGTCAGACCCATCCTCTTCAGCGGTTTGGACAGGTGCCTGCGCGCGGAGGTGGGAGGTTCGTACCATCCGGTGACGACCTGTCTGCGGACCTCCGCCGTGATCGGTTCCGTAGACCTGGTGCCGCACCTCTTGCATTTGAAAGCCTGACCCTTGCCGGTGGACTTCATGGTACGGGTGCACAGGGGACAGACGGGATTGGACACCTTCACCACGTCCCTGGCCAACGAGACCACATGGACCTTCTCGACGTTCAGGGTGCGGGGATCGTCCCTGAGCTCACCCATGACCTCCACCACGTCCCCGGGGACCAACCAGTCGAACAGGTAACGGAACTCCTTGGACGGTTCGTACGCGGCACAGGTCAGGACACCGTGGTCCGTCTCGAGATCCATGAGGACGTGTCCGCCGAGGATATGACGTGCCGTGGAGACGACCGTGCCCCCGACAAGATACGACTGGTTCGGTACAAGGGATTCCGGATGACGGATGATATGGTCGTCCGTACCCTGGTTGGTGAGGAACACCATCCACCTGTCTATGGGTTCCGTCCCGATCATATCCCTGCCGAGCAGGAGGTCATCCGCCGAATCCCCGCGCAGACCGTACATCACGGGACACGGTGTCGACGGCACCATGGCGACCTTGCGACTCCTCTCCTCCCAGCTGTTGAAGGTGGAATCCAAACCGAACTCCACATCGCGTATCGTCCCGGGGACGAACGAACGTTCGGTCCCCCAGCGTTCACGTGGCCTGTACGTCAGGAGCTCGTATGTGCGGTCCATCGGCCTCCACGCCATACCGCACACGCATCCGATCAGGCCCCTGCCGTTCCCGATGGTGTAGGACAGGGTGTCCGGACGATCGACATACTGTTCCACATCGGGACGACCGAGTATCGTGCGCACACCCGAGAAATACATGTGCTGCGGCGGTTTGGTCCTGGATATGAGCAGACCCGGATCCGCATCGTCCTCGTGGTTGCGATCGACGATAGGTATGAGACGTTCGAGGACCTCCGCGTAATCGGGTTCGTATCCGGTGCATGAATCGAAGCAACGGACCTCAGAACCCCCTATCTCCCCCGCGATGCGGGTACGTCCCCTGCCCCTGCCGAACCTCATCACCAGGGATCCGTTCCCCCTTGTCTTCCAGGGCGTGGCGGGATTGAGACGCACGAGACGCGGGTATCCGATGAGGTCGAGATCGGACAACTCGCGGATTATCTCCGTGGCGAGGAAAGTGGTGCAGTTACCATGTATAGAATCTGTATCATCCACCGCCACGTACATGGGTCGGTCATGTGAATCATTCTTTATAGATTATCTAATAGGAACATGTCAGTGACGAAGAACATCCCACCATCGGACGACATGTCACCGACCACACCGTAGTAACCGAGTTCCGACGGTTCGGAGTCATGGAAGCATCTGAACACGGTCCCATCCGACGTCTCGATGTAGAACGTGTAACCCTTGGACGAGGGATTGACATCGTACACTATCCCGGACACATCGTAATCCGAGGACTGACCCTGCGGGAAGCACAGGAACAGGGATACGACGACCATGACCGAAAGGGACAACACCAGATAGCGATCCATATGAAACGGATGTTGGAAAATGGATGTGAAAGATAAAGGACAGGGACTGCTGTCACAGCAACAAGCCCCCCACCCCTTCATTTCCACTGGAACTTGGAAAAGGGTGTATGTCCTGTTTCCGGTACCGGACTCAGTGTCCGAGAAGCCAAAGAATTCCGACGAATGCAGCGATTCCGAGAACGCATGCACCGATGACTAACCAACCTTTCATTGAGGTTCACTCCTTTGGAACCAGAACAACGATCCAATATATAGAAAATGGGAAGGAAGGAATCACCATGGAAAAACATCCATCGGTTTTCCGATGGAGGCATTGTGGAAACGATGAGAATGGATGACCGGCATGTTGTCACCTGATCCTGACAGGGATGGAAACAGGATATCATCCCGCGGAAAACAGACATCCTCATAAGAAAACCCAACCAAAACAGGTATCGATCGAAAATCATCGAATCCGAACAAATGGGAAACGCTTATATCCGGAATCCAAATACACAGGAAACAAAATCGCAAAGCGGTTGTTCCATTGGAAGGAGAGAGATGACGGAGTCGAACATTTTCACTCAGTACATGCAGAAGAGAAATGTGATAGTGAAAAACAAGAAGATACTCCAATCATCGTACATACCCGATAAGCTCCCCCATAGAATGGACAAGATCAACGAGATCGTCGAGATCATCGCGCCCTCGCTGAACAAGGACAAACCATCTAACATCCTCGTAATCGGTAAAACCGGAACGGGGAAGACCGCCGTCATGAGTTACATCGGGAAGGAACTGAGGAAGGCCGATGTCGAACAGAAGAACTGTTCGTACATCTACGTCAACTGCGAAGTCGTCGACACACCCTACGGCATCCTGTACAACATCTCCAATCAGATCATCACAGATCCCAGCAAGAGGATCCCGTTCACAGGTTGGAGTCTCGATAAGATCTTCTCCGAACTCTCCGATTACATAGACAAGGAGGACAAGATATTCATCATCGTCCTGGATGAGATCGACAGGTCGTTCCAGAAGAACGGAGATGACATCTTTTACTATCTCACGACCATCAACGAGGTCCTCCAGAACTCCAGGGTGTCCATAATAGGTATAACCAACAATGCGAAGTTCACCGAGTTCCTCAGTCCGAAGATCAAGAGCAGGCTCGGTGAGGAGAAGGTCATCTTCCCTCCCTACAACGTCAATCAGTTGCGTGATATCCTGTACGAGAGGGCGAAGGATGCCTTCGATGAGGGTGTTCTCGATGATGAGGTCATTCCGTACTGTGCCGCATTATCCGCACAGGAGATGGGGGATGCGAGGAGGGCACTCGATCTTCTGAGAATGTCAGCAGATCTGGCCGAGAGGAACGGGGACGTCCTGATAACCGCCGCTCATGTGAAATCCGCTAAGAACAAGATCGAACTCGATGCCGTCTCCGAGGTCATCAAAACCTTGACCATCCAGTCGAAGACGGTTCTCATGAGTGTTATCAAGAACACCGAGGATGGGATGTCCACGATGACGACCGGTGATGTGTACTCCACGTACAAGACCATCTGCGATGCCATCTCCCAGTCGGTCCTCACTCAGAGGAGGGTCGCCGGACTCATCTCCGAATTGGATATGCTCGGTATCGTCCATGCGAGGGTGAAGTCCTTCGGAAGGGCGGGTAGGACCAAGGAGATCGAACTCAACACACCGAAGGAGATCATCAGCATGATCAAGTCCGACGAGGTCTTCAAGGATCTCGATTCCTACAAACCTCAGAAACAGACGACTCTCATGTGATCGCGCACATGCGCATATACCCCTTTTCCGGTTCCAGTGGAAATGAAGGGGTGGGGGGGTTCATTTCCCATCCTCTTCCCCTTTCTTTTCCTCAGCGGGGTTTTTCCTCCTGTTCCTGATGGTGAACGCCTGATCCACGAGCAGGAGGATCGAGAACAGGAGCACTATCTCCATCAGAAGTGACGGAAGGCTGTTCGGAACATGCTCCAGATTCCTCCCATCGTTCTTCAGTAGAATCTTCATGGTACCCATCCAGGGGATCTCCATGAACGGTACTGACCTTATGTCCTCGTACGGTATGGGGTGGTCCACTATCCCCGATGTCTGGTCGAAGTTCGGATTGGATTCGGGGTTGTCCCCCATCGTCAGGTACCCGCTGACCTTTCCGAGGGTGTCCAGGTTGACCTCCACATCCTTCCCGGACCGTGTTATGTCCGTGAACTTCAGTTTGCCCGACAACCTGTCCGGATCCTTGGTGACCTGACCGTCCATGCCGACGCAGTACCATCCGTCGTAATCCTCCAGCGAGGGTGACCTCCACACGTTGTCACGCGGATCCCATTCCAACCATACTATCGCCCTGTGTATGACGGGGTTGGAGTTGTTCCCACGATCGTATATCACCACGGAGCCGTAATCCCCGAACGACGAGTAACCCGTGGAGTGTCCCTCCACGTAGCTCACTATATCCGATTTGCCGGGGGATCTGACCACGACTATGTCCCCGGTGTCTATGCACCCTATCTGTGACATGTCGTCGTCGTGCTGCATGCTCTGCGACATCACGACGCTGAACGGTGTGCTGAATCCGGTGTGCAGAACCAATCCCCCATACGCACCGATGACCAGGAGGAGTACCAATCCGATGGAGGTGTAGAACCTCCTGTCGTCCCGATTCACGTTCATGGGTATGGGTTGCACGGATAAGGTTCTTGCTATGCCGGTGTCATTCGGACCGTGCTTCGAATCGTGTTAATATCAACACCGTGATACCATGTGTATGGAAAGACCCAGTAACGATGAGTACTTCATGGACATGGCACGTCTGGTCTCGACCCGTTCGACATGTGTCAGGCGCAGGGTCGGTGCGGTCATAGTCAAGGACAAGAGGGTCCTCTCCACGGGTTACAACGGATCGCCCAAGGGCACGAGGCACTGCGAGGACCTGGGTTGCATACGCGAGCAGATGGGTATCCCGTCCGGTACCAGGCACGAGCTCTGCAGGGGGGTCCATGCCGAGCAGAACGCGGTCGTGCAGGCCGCGTACTTCGGTGTCAGCGTCAAGGGTGCCACGATATACACCACCACCTACCCGTGTTCGATGTGCGCCAAGATCCTCATCAACGCCGGTATAGACGAGATCGTGTACAGCGAGGGTTACGTCGACGACCTGTCCAAGGACCTCCTCGCCGAGACCAATGTCACGGTACGTGAGTTCACCAACGACTGACGTCTGGTGCCACGTGCGCCGATCAAACCTTTTTCATCGGCTTTTATTATTTTTTTCTTTAAAGGGGAACACTAGAGTTAAGTACCCCTCTCAGGATAACCACCGTAGGGTCGGGGAGTGTAAATTTGAGCCGAACTGACATACTTACGGAAATAAAGAAGGCGGAAGCGGACGCCGACGCCATGGTCGCAAAGGCCGAGGCCGAGAAGAAGTCCGCAATCGCTGAAGCTCGCAGAGATTCTGTGAAGAAGATTCAGGACGCTGAGGCTCAGATGCGCAGCTCTTACGAATCCGCGGTGGCCAACGAGATGGTTACTCTCAATGCCAAACGTGATGAGCTCCTCAACGAGGGTAAGAACATCGCGAATGGTATCGAGGCCAACTCCGAGGCAAGAATGCAGGAAGTCAAAGATTTTCTTAATAAAGAATTTGAGAGGACCCTAAATGTCACTTCCTGAGTCGATGAGTAGGATTGTGATCGTGGGTACCAAATCCCACATGGACGAGGCCATAGAGGCACTCTTCGATGTGAAGGCTATCCACCTGATCGATCATACCGTCGACGCGGATGAAGGTTTCACCCTGGGAACCCCCCGTCCGTACTCACCCAAGGCATCCGAGAGGCTGCTGAAGGTGCGTGCGATGGAGAAGGAGCTCGGAGTCACCAAGATGGTGAAGACCGTGCCCATTCCCGAGGATGAGATCAAGAGCCAGATATCATCTGACAGCGTCGAGCTTGTCGAGAAGGACGTCCAGTCTGTCCTCGACAAGAGGAATGATCTCAATCAGAGAATCACCGAGTTAAACGCTACGAAGAAGAGTCTTGAGCTTCTTTCCGATATACCCGTCGATCTCGAGCTTTACTCCGGTTACAGGAGCATCGTTTCGATCGTCGGTACCGTTGCCGAGGATCCCACTGCAGCCCTCTCGGCTGTCAACTGTGAGGTCTTCACCTCCTTCAACAAGAAGAAGGGCAACGTCGTGGCCGTGTTCGCCAAGGTCGAGGACAAGGACGCAGTCCAGTCCATCCTTTCCGAGTGCGGCTTCTCCGAGATCGCGGTTCCCGCAGGGACCGGGTCCGCAGCCAGTGTTCTCGCCAACACCGACTGCGAGCTCACAACTGCGACCACCGAGATGGAGAACATCGAGAAAGAGATCCAGAACCTTCTTGAGAAACACAAGGATTTCCTCAAAGCCTCCGATGAGGAGCTTTCCATCGAGATCCAGAAGGGGGAGATCCCCGTCAGGATCGCGAACAGCGAGTACACCTTCGTCATCGATGCATGGGTGCCCACCGCCAAGGTCGATACCGTCAAGACGGCTATCGAGTCCAAGGTCGCGGGAACATACGTCGAGGTGCAGGAGACCCGTGGAAGGACCATGAAAGAGGTCGAGGAGTCCGAAGACAGATTTAAGACCGCTCCGACGAAATTCAACAACGGAAAAGTCGTGAAGGAGTTCGAGTACCCCACCAAACTGGTGTCGGTGCCCAAGTATCAGGAGATTGACCCTTCCATCCTGATCGCGATCTTCCTCCCGATGTTCTTCGGTCTGATGGTTGGAGATGTGGGATACGCTATCCCATTCATCATACTCGGTGCGTACGGACTCAAGGTCACGCACCACAAGGATTGGCGTGCAATCGCCACCGTCCTGTTCTTCGGAGGAATTTGGGCATTCATATTCGGATTCTTCTTCTTTGGAGAATGCCTCGGAATGCACTTCGTGAGTTCACACCACATGTTGGATGTCGAGTACTCCTGGCAGATGCTGCTCGGACTCGACAACCTTCCTGAAGTGTTCTCCGGAATCCTCCCCTACGAGAGCGGAGTCGGAAAACTGTTCCATGTCGGATTCCTCCTCAAGTTGTCCGTGTACATCGGTATCGTTCACCTCATGATCGCATATCTTTGCGCACTGTACAACAAGGCCATCCAGCATGGTTTCAAACACGCCTTCATGGAGAAGGGAGGATGGATCTTCGGATTCATCGGACTCGTTCTCGTGTGCTACGGTCTCGCGAACGTCCTGATTTACAGCAGTCAGTACACGTTCAACGACGTGCTGCCCTTCATCGCAGTCGGTGCAGTGTTCATCATCATCGAGATCGTCATGAACATCAAACATGAGGGAATCCAGGCAATCCTCGAGTTGCCCGGAATCGTTGGTAACATCCTTTCGTACACCCGTCTGGCGGCTATCGGAATGTCCAAGGCCGGAATGGCACTTGCATTCAACTACATCGCCATCGGAATGATCGCAGGCGGCATCGACGGAATCCTCGGAATCATCCTCGGATTCCTCCTGTTCGCATTCCTGCACCTTATGATTTGGACCCTCGCCATCCTGTCCGCCGGTCTTCACGGACTCAGGTTGCAGATGGTCGAGCTCATGGCCAAATTCTTCGAGGGAGGAGGTATCGAGTACAACCCCCTCAAAATCAAACGCGACAAAACCGCTTCAAATGCAAATAATAACTAAAGAGGTATGAAATATGGCAGATGTTGGACTTGGACTTATCGCAATCGGAGCAGGACTTGCAGTCGGACTCACCGGTCTCGGAGCAGGTATGGCAGAGAAAGATGTCGGAGCAGCTGCAGTTGGAGCAATCACCGAGAACGAGGCTCTCTTCGGAAAGGCAATGATTTTCATGGTTCTTCCTGAGACCATCGTCATCTTCGGTCTGGTTATCGCTATCCTCGGAATCTTCGTCATGAGTGGAATGTAAGCTCGCCAAGAGGTTATCTCATGGCATTAGCAAACGTTACTCAGGAGATCATCAAGTCCGCGGAGGACAGGGCCGCAGCCATCAAGGCCGAGGCCGATGCAGAGATCGCTAAGATCAACGCCGATGCAGACGTGAAGATCGCTGAGATGAAGGACAAAGAGGACAAGAAGCTCAAAGAAGCCGTTGAGCGTCTCAACCGTCAGGAACTTTCCAGCGCCGAGCTCGAGAGTAAGAAGATCGTCCTGGCCAAGAAGAAGGAGCTCCTCACGAAGGTCTTCGATGACACACTCGCCAACCTTGAGAACGCATCCAGCGACGTCAAGCTGGAGCAGTACAAGGGAATGGTCGCCGTCGCGAAGAAGATCATCGAGAACCCCAAGGCAATCATGTCCGAGAACGATGCGTTCTCCGCAGCCGACCTCGGGGTCAGTTCCGTAGAGAAGGACAGCAGGATCGTCGCCGGTCTCATCCTCCAGAGCGAGGACGGACAGGTGGAGATCGACATGCAGTACTCCACTCTTCTCCAGTCGATCTGGGACCGCGAGATCAAATCTGTGTCTGATATTCTCTTCAGGTGAAGCGTATGTTCAGGCGCAGCGGAAGAAAAGGCAACTACGCATACACCGTAGCCAGGGTGAAGGCGAAGAAATCCCTTCTCCTCGGTGAAGAGGACTACAACAAGATGCTGCAGATGAGTGTCCCCGAGATCTCCCGCTACATCAGTGAGTCCGGCTATCAGAAGGAGATGGCCGAGCTCGCGGGAAGGATCGAGGGAATCGACCTCGTCGAGCACGCGACCTACGCCAACATGGCGAAGGTCTTCAGCAGCATACTCGCAGCCTCTCAGGGTGAGCTCGAAACGATGGTTGCAGCATATCTCGAGAAGTGGGATATCTGGAACCTGAAGGTCATCCTCCGCGGTAAGTCATATGGCCTTGGTGCAGACGAGATCAGAGAGGATCTGGTCCCGGCCGGCAGTCTCGGCGCCGAATCTTTGGAGAAGCTCATCGCGCTTGATTCCATCGACGATGCAATCGTGAACTTTGCGAAAATGGACAAGGTGAATGGCCAGGAGCTCCTGGACATCTACAAGGAGTCCGGAAACCTCGGCAGCGTCGAGGACTACCTGGACAAGTACCATTACGCAAGGCTGCTCGCCAGCATCGACCCCTCCTCCAGACCCACGAAGATGTTCCAGGAGTATGTGAGGAAGGAGATCGATGTCAGGAACCTCGAGACCATCCTCAAGCTCAAGGCTGAGGGTATCTACGGGGAGCAGGTCATGCAGTACATCATCCCCGGTGGAAAGCAGGTCGACAAGAAGCTTGCAGTCCAGCTCGCCAATGCAGAGACCATCGCAGCGGCAGCATCCGATCTCTCCCAGCTCGAGTTCTACGAGATCATCAAGGATCTCGTGGAGGCCGACGAGGTGAGGATCAGGGATGTCGTCTCTGAGATGAAGAGATACGAGATCGCACAGGCGAAGAAGTTCTCGCACCTCTACCCGTTGTCCGTCGTCCCCATCCTCGATTACATGATCCACAAGGAGATCGAGGTCGGGAACATCAGGACAATCTCCAGGGGTGTCGAGAGTGGACTTGACAAAGAAACCATCAAAGGACTGCTGGTGATCTGATGGAAATCGCAGTGATAGGAAACGACGAGTTCGTACTCGGTTTCAGGCTTGCCGGAATCAGGCGCGTGTTCGTCGCAAATTCAGAGAACTACCAGGAAAAAATGCTGGAGGCAATGTCCCAGCCCACAATAGGTATCCTCGCAGTAGATGCGAAGGACCTCGACAATCTCTCTTACCAGTTGAGACAGAAGGTAATGGATTCCATCCAGCCTGTCGTCGTCCCCGTCGGTGGAGACGATGGTGACCTCCGTGAGAAGGTCAAGAGAGCGATTGGCGTTGATTTATACAAAACAGAGGATGAATAAATGAGCACTGAAGGTGTAATTTACAGGGTCGCCGGACCTGTGGTCACAGCCACCGGTATCTCCCCCAAGATGTACGATGTCGTCAACGTCGGAGAGGAGAAGCTGATGGGTGAGGTCATCAAGATCGTCGGTGACTATTCCATCATCCAGGTTTATGAGGATACATCCGGTATCAAACCCGGAGAGCCGGTCACCAACACCGGTAGGCCTCTTGCCGTTGAGCTCGGTCCCGGACTTCTGACTTCCGTTTACGACGGAATCCAGAGGCCCCTGCCCGTTCTCAGGGACAAAATGGGAGACTTCATCTACAGGGGAGTCTCCGCACCTGGACTGGATCACGAGAGGAAATGGGATTTCAACCCCACAGCGAAAGTAGGCGACGAGGTCTCCGGAGGACAGGTCATCGGTACCGTCCAGGAGGGACCCATGGTCCACAAGATCATGGTTCCGCTCGACATCAAGAAGGGAAAGATCGACTCCATCAAGTCCGGTTCCTTCACAGTCGACGAGACCGTCGCAGTCATCGACGGAAGGGACGTCTGCATGATGCAGTACTGGCCCGTCCGTAACCCCAGGCCCGTGGCCGAGAAGTACCAGCCCGATGTCCCCCTCGTCACCGGACTCCGTGTCCTCGACACGATGTTCCCCCTCGCGAAGGGAGGAGCGGCAGCCATCCCCGGTGCGTTCGGTACCGGAAAGACCGTCACCCAGCAGTCCCTCGCCAAGTACTCCGATGCGGAGATCGTCGTCTACATCGGATGCGGTGAGCGTGGAAACGAGATGACCGAGGTTCTCACAGAGTTCCCCGAGCTGGTCGACCCCAGGACCGGAGAGTCCCTCATGAAGAGGACCGTCCTGATCGCCAACACCTCCAACATGCCCGTCGCGGCAAGGGAGGCATCCGTCTACACCGGAATGACCATCGCCGAGTACTTCAGGGACATGGGATACAACGTCTCCCTCATGGCTGACTCCACCTCCAGGTGGGCAGAGGCCATGCGTGAGATCTCCTCCAGGCTCGAGGAGATGCCCGGAGAGGAGGGATACCCCGCATACCTTGCAGGACGTCTCTCCGAGTTCTACGAGCGTGCATGCCGTGCGAAGACCCTCTGCGGTGACGACGGATCCATCTCCGTCATCGGTGCGGTTTCCCCTCCCGGAGGAGACCTCTCCGAGCCCGTTACCCAGAACACCCTCCGTATCGTCCGTGTCTTCTGGGCACTGGACACCAAGCTGAGGGAGAGGAGGCACTTCCCCACAATCAACTGGCTCACATCGTACACCATGTACGACAAGCAGCTGGTCGACTGGTACAAGTCCAACGTGGCGGACGACTTCCCCGCACTCAGGGCATGGGCCATGCAGACACTCCAGAAGGAGTCCGAGCTGCAGGAGGTCGTGCAGATGGTCGGATCCGACTCCCTGCCCGACGAGCAGAAGATCACACTCGAGGTCGCCAAGATGATCCGTGAGATCTACCTCCAGCAGAACGCGTACCACCCCGTCGACTGCTACTGTCCCCTCCAGAGGCAGTACGTCATGATGTCCCTCATCAAGAAGTACTCCGACCTCGCGGACAAGGCAATCGCCGCAGGTATCCAGGTCGACAAGATCGCGTACCTCCCCGTCAGGACCAGGTTCAACCAGGCCAAGTACGAGGAGAACACCGACGCTGAGCTCCAGGCCGTCAGCGAGGACATGGACAAGCAGTTCGCAGAACTGGGAGCGTGATTCAAATGGCAGACATTACCAAAGAGTACAAGACTATCTCCCAGATCGCAGGTCCCCTCATCTTCGTCAAGAAGACCGAGCCCGTCGGATACAAGGAGATCGTTAACATCAGGCTGTCCGACGGTTCCATGAGGAGGGGAGAGGTTCTCGACTCCTCCGATGACATCGTCGTCGTCCAGGTGTTCGAGGGTACCACCGGAATCGACAGGGACGCATCCGTGCGCTTCCTCGGTGACACAATGAAGATGCCCGTGTCCAAGGACATGCTCGGCAGGGTCCTCTCCGGAGCCGGAGACCCCCTCGACGGTGGAGCGAAGATCGTTCCCGAGCAGGAGCTCGACATCGTCGGAGCCGCTATCAACCCCTGGGCAAGGGACAGCCCCTCTGATTTCATCCAGACCGGTATCTCCACCATCGATGGAATGAACACGTTGGTCAGGGGTCAGAAGCTGCCCATCTTCTCCGCATCCGGTCTTCCCCACAACGAGATCGCTCTTCAGATCGCAAGGCAGGCCAAGGTCCGCGGAGAGAACGAGGAGTTCGCCGTCGTGTTCATCGCGATGGGAATCACCAACGAAGAGAAGCAGATGTTCATGAAGGAGTTCGAGAGGACCGGTGCACTGAAGAACGCAGTGGTCTTCCTGAACCTCGCAGACGACCCCGCCGTCGAGCGTATCGTCACACCCCGTCTCGGTCTCACCACCGCGGAGTACATGGCGTTCGAGCTCGGAATGCAGGTTCTCGTCATCATGACCGACATCACCAACTACTGTGAGGCACTGCGTCAGGTCGGAGCAGCCCGTGAGGAGGTTCCCGGAAGGCGTGGATACCCCGGTTACATGTACACCGATCTCGCACAGCTCTACGAGCGTGCGGGAAGGATCAAGGGAAAGAAGGGTTCCATCACCCAGATCCCCATCCTGTCCATGCCCGGTGGAGATATCACCCACCCCATCCCCGACCTCTCCGGTTACATCACCGAGGGACAGATCGTTCTGTCCATGGACCTCCACAGGAACGGAATCTACCCGCCGGTCAACGTCTCCTCATCCCTCAGCAGGCTGATGGGAGGAGGAACCGGTAAGGGCAAGACCCGTGAGGACCACAAGGGAGTCTCCGACCAGCTGTATGCATCCTATGCAGAGGGTAAGGATCTCCGTGGACTGGTGGCCATCGTCGGTAAGGACTCCCTGTCCGCAAAGGACAGGAAGCTGCTGGACTTCGCAGACATCTTTGAGGACCGCATCGTCCGTCAGGGACTCGACGAGGACCGTTCCATCGAGGAGACACTCGACCTCGCATGGGAGATCTTCACCGAGCTCGACCTCGATCAGCTCACAAGGATCGACCGTAAGTACATCGAGAAGTACCTGCCCTCCAAAGAGTGATTGCCATGGCACCTCACGATGTCACTCCCAACCGTTCCGTCCTTCTTGACCTCAAGAAGAGGATCAAACTGACCCAGAGTGGTTACAAGGTCCTCAAGATGAAGAGAGATGGTCTCATCATCGAGTTCTTCGAGGTCCTCGAGAAGGCAAGGAAGATGCGTGAAGGCGTCTCCTCCGACTACGAGTCGGCCATGGAGAAGATCACCATCGCCCGTGCGGTTGAGGGAGAGATCGCCGTGAAAAGCGCGGCATATGCTCTGAAGGCAGACCCGCAGGTGAAATTGGGCAGCAAAAGCATCATGGGAATGATGGTTCCCAAGGTGGAGGCAGAGAAGATCCACACCAAGATGACCGAGAAAGGTTACGGTGTGATCTCCACCTCCGCCTACATCGAGGATGCCGCGACGGCGTTCGAGAAGCTTCTCGACACGCTCGTCCGCGCAGCCGAGGTCGAGACCACCATGAAGAAGCTGCTCGATGAGATCGAGAAGACCAAGAGAAGGGTCAACGCCCTGGAATTCAAGATCATTCCCGAGCTCAAGGAGTCGGAGAGGTTCGTCAAGTTCAGTCTCGAAGAGATGGACAGGGAGAACACTACCCGTCTCAAGCACCTGAAGAGAAAGGGAGCGGCTGAAGAGTGAAGTCCATCGAAGAGCGTCTCGAGGAGATCAAGAACGACCCCGTCAAACTGAAGAGGGTCTTCACGATCATCTGGGTGGCCGCTTATTCGATGCTCGTGCTCGGAGCTCTCCTGATCGTAATGGTACTGATCTACGGACAACAAACCCTTTAAGAAACATCTCACCGCCGGCTCCGGCCGGCGTCACCCCTTCTCCATACCTCCGTTTCTTATGAAACCAAGGGGGGTCCGCATCGCGGACATCCGCATCATGCCTTGCTGAAGTCCCTCATCTCGATCCTGCCGTCGGACAGGCTGACGATGGGCATGATGCTGGGGTCAGGGTTGAAGTTGTGCATGCGCTGGTACTCGGTCTGGCTCTGCCATGTGGAGGCGTTGATGAGCCTGACCCCGTTGTACACATCCTGGCCGGCACCGTGGACGTGTCCGGAGACGAATATGTCCGGAACGATCTCCATCGCGAGGTAGTCCTTCTTCTCGGGGGCCAGGGCGTTCCTCTGACCGTATATGGGGGCCAGGTGGCGGTGGATGCACATCTCCTTCATGACCCTCAGTGGGTCGTCGTAGGTGAGGTACTGCACCCCCGCGATCCAGTCGTCCATGCTCTTCCCGTGGTACGACATGACCGTCCTACCCTCTACGTTGAGGTAGATGGGGTTTCCGACCATGAGGATGTTCGAGTCGAAGGTCTTGGTGAAGACGGAGTTGAGTGCCGGCTGAGGTTCCGCCAGACGTGCGGCATCGTGGTTTCCCGGATGGACGACCATCTTGATGTGGTCGGGGATGTCCTTGAGGTACTCGGCCAGGATGTCGTATTGCTCGTAGATGTCCAGGACCTCGAGTTCCTTGTCCTGATCGGGGAACACCCCTATGCCGTCGACCACGTCCCCTGGGAACACGATGTAGTTGAGATCCTCTTTGACGGAATTGGACTTCAGCCACGCGATCATGCGTTTCCAGTCGGATTCCAGGAAGGTGGTGCTGCCGACGTGGACGTCGGACAGGAACGCGATCTTCGACGGGGTGTCGCTGACCTCCCATGCGTTGTTGCGCGGGATGTCCGGTCTGACGATCTTCTCGGCCATCAGGAGCGTGCGCTGGGCGTTGGGTTTCCCCACGATCCCTATGACCTCGTCGTTGACGAAGACCTCGTTGGCAAGGGGGGATTCCTTGGAGATGAACACCTTAGCGGTGTCCGAATCGTCCTCGATGGTGAGCATGGTGTGCCCGTTCTTGGTCGTGGACTTCTCGTAGACGATCCCGATGACCTTGACCTCCCTGTCGAGGGTCTTCGCCCTGGACAGGTCCATGGCGCGTCCGAAGTCGTTCCTCTTCTCTATCATCCTCTTCAGGGTGTAGAACCTGCTCTTGAAGTACTGGGCGAAGTCGTTGACCTTCCCCTCGCAGGTGGATTCACCCGTGACATCCGAACCCTTGATCACGGAGATGTCGGGGGTGAACCTGTTGTCGGGTTTGATCTCCCTCTCCGACTGGAAGAGGATCTTGTCCCCGGCGATGCAGTCCATGATGTCCTTCTTGCTGACGAACATCATGTTGTCCGCGAGATGTGAGAACACCGTGTTGGTGAAACCCATCGGATCGTTGTTGGAGAGGATCATCTCCATTGCATCGGGGGAGAAGAACAATCTCCGTTTGGCCGCCTCCGACAGGATCGCCTCTTTCATCCCACCTGCATACCCCACCGTAGTTAAACAAATTTCTGGTTACTTTCTTCTTATATAGTTGAACAGAGGTCTTGAGCGCATGACCACCGTCAAGATCAACTGTCCAGTCAATCCGAGTGAGGATGAGGAGAAGGTCCGTTCAGCCGTACTGTCCATATTCCCCGACGCGGAACTGGTCCAGGAGGACGGTGTCCTCAGGGGTACCGCATCCCTCGACAAGTTCTCGAGGTTGATCCGCAAGCAGAAGATCCTCGACGCCACGCGTGCGGTCATGATATCCAACGTCCGTGGTGAATCGACCAGGATGACCCTCAACAAACAGGTGGCGACCGTCGGGAAGGTCTCATTCGCGGACCGCAGACCCGTGCTCGGGGCCATAGAGGTCCAGGTGGAGGACACGGACATCATGGCGCTCATCGACCGTGTGGCACCGGTCACGGTGGACGGAGAGGAGGTCATCCGTTGATAGGGATGTCATGCACCGGGTTCTCCTCGACCGAACCCGTCGCATGGCTGGACCGCATCGTCGGTGTGTTCGACCTCTGGGAGATATTCTCCGAGGCGGACCACAGCATCTCGGCCCATCTCGATACGTTCTCGGACCTTCTTCCGTCCTACGACCTGAGTTATTCTGTCCACTCCCCCATCTCGGACATAAACATCGCATCCCTCAGCGACCGCGTGAGGGAGGCCTCCCTGGCGGAGATAGTCTCCACGGCGGATGCCGCCAACAGGCTGGACATAGCCACGGTCACCGTGCATCCCGGTCTGGCGCCCATGGCCATGACCCATCTGGCACCCAGGGCGGTGGAGCGTGCCAGGGAGTCCATGAGGGCGATCGGGAGGGCGTCGGAGGAGTACGGTGTCGTGATGGCCATCGAGAACATGCCGGACATGCCCTTCTTCCTCGGCCGCACCGCGGAGGACCTCCTGGGGATCATAGACGGCACGGACCTCGCCGTGTGCTTCGACATAGGTCACGCCAACACCACGGACCAGATCGGGGAGATGATCTCCACCTTCGGGGACCGCATAGCCAACATCCACATCCACGACAACGACGGGACCGGTGACCAGCACCGCACCATCGGCGAGGGATGCATAGATTTCGACGGTGTCCTGGAGTCCCTCGGATGGTACGGGGGCAACTACGTGATCGAGGCCCGTTCCTTCGAGTCCGCGGTGGACTCTCAGTCGTCCCTGGAGTCCCTGCTGTCCTGATCCATGCCGGTCACGGGCATGTCGGCGATTCCGGAGAGCCCGTTGAAGGTCCTGGACAGGAGGCCGACCATGCACACCAGTCCGGTTATCATCACCAGGAGCACGATCGATCCGAGTGCGACCTCCCCTATGAGGTAGCTCGAGCAGGTCATGTAGTCGGTCAGGAAGTGGAACAGTATCGACACGTGGACCCCGAACCTGACGTACAGGTAACCCATTATCACCCCTCCGATGGCGGCGGGGATCATCTTCGCGTAGCTCCACGAGTCGACGTGGGCGAATCCGAACGCCAGAGACGAGATCAGGATCAGGGCGAGGGATACGCGTGTGACCCCGGTGCCCCCCACGAGGTGGCGGAGGGCGTCCCTCCTGCCGTAGCACACCGCGAGGATGGTGAGGGGCACCCCGATGGGCAGGATGCGCGATGCGACCTCCTCCCATACGGCCGCCTCGGCCATCTGGAAGAGCATCTCCTCGCGGCTCATGTCCAGGATCCACTCAGGGACCTCAAGGGTGCTGCCGAACATGCCCTGTACCACAGACACGATGATGTTCAGGATGATCATGGAGCCGAACGTGAGGCACAGCCAGTATAGGGGCGTCCTCTCGGCCCTGGCGGTGTCCCCTCCCGAGTCCGGTCTCAGCATGTCCCTCGATTGGACGATCACGAGGACGGCGGATGCGACTATGGCGAGTATCAGGACGATCCAGTATGTCTGCAACGCCAGGCCGTCCAACGCAAATATCTCCTGGACGGAGGGTGTGAGGACGAACAGGTACGTCGTCTTGTCGGCCAGGAAGGTCCAGACGTCGGCCGCACCCCACAGCATCACCGCCAGTTCGACGGCCAGCAGGATGAGGATGAACGGCATCGAGACTATCGCGGCCATCCTCAGGGGATCCATTTTCGCCTGGGTGGGTTCCGCCCTCTCGAGTCTCCTGCCGCATTTGCCGCAGAACTCGTAACCCTCCTTCTCGTACTGGTCGCAGTAAAGGCACCCCTCGGAGAGGGATGCGCCGCATCCGGGGCAGAAGCTGTATCCGCTCTCCCGGCTAGGTCCGCATCTGTCGCATGCCATGTTCGTCACCTCAGGTGGGACAGCACACCGTCCACACGTTCGACCTCGATGACGGCCAGATGGTCCCTGCGGTACTTCGCGACATCCCTGATCTGGTTCGCGATGTGCTCCTCGCGTTTCATGGAGACCATGCGGTAGCTCTTCACCGAGTTCACGTACTCGTCCCACTCCAGGGCGAACCCCTCGGGACTCTCCTTCTTGAATGTTCTCTTGAGACCCTTCTTGGCCACACGGTGCTCGTTGACGTAATCGAACGTCCTCACCGTGTTGCAGTACATCTCGGTGAAGTCCTCGTCGTTCATATCGAGGGCTATGACGTTCTTGCCCCTCTCGCGGCACATGTCCACGAACGCGCACATGACCGGGGACGGCATCTCCACCTGTCCGAAGGCGGACATGTGCTGGGCGTAGACGAGGTCGAGCTCGCTCACCTCGAAGGGGTCGTCGTAGTTGGCCCTGTTGCGTATGGCCTGGATCCCCTCGATGCCCAGCGATGCACCGTAGGACTCGTGGTCGCCCATCAGGTCGCGTATCCTCTCGGCCTCGGAGACGAGACCGTTGACCACGGGGACGATGTCCACGGAGCAGCCGTCGACATCCAGGTGTATCATCTCTTGGTCCCCCTGGAGGCCACAAGGTCCGTGAGCTCGGTGGGTTCGTCGATCCTCTTGAGCTCCTCGTTGGACACGACCGCGGTGGTGTTGATGTTGTCGCGCTCCCTCTTCCTCTCGACGATGATCACGGAGAACCTGTCCATGATCCTGGAGAGCTCCGAGGCGACTATGGCCCTCTGGACGACCTTCTCGTCATCGGATCCGAACCCGGTGAGCATGAGGGTTTTGTCGTTGCGTGTGACCGCCTCGAACGGACTCTTGACGACGGGTCTGACCGAGAAACCGAGGTTGTTGAGCTGGTTGAACGCGAAGGCGTCGGAGGGGGCCCTTATCTCCCTCTCCTCCTTGCTGCGCTCCTCGCTCTTGAACGTGAACGGGTCTATGGGCTCTATGATGGGCACCTCGAGGAACTCCTCGATGCGGAGGGCGGCATCTATCATCGCCCCCATGCCGGACTCGTACATCTGGATCGTGCGTCTGGACACCCCCGCTGTCTCCGCCAGCGTGCCGAGGCTTATGCCGCGGTCCTCGCGTATCGCCTTGAGCAGGTCGCTGTCCAGTTTGACGTACAGCCCACCGGGGGCCGCGAATATGAACGGGGGTGCATCGTCCAGGAGAAGGTCCGCCAGGGTCTCGTTGGAGACGATGGATATGTTGAACCTGGAATAGACTATACCCGGTTCGAGGGCACCGGAACTCGAGCGCTCCCCGGTCACGATGGGCGTCGCACCGAGGGCATCGGCCAGGGTCTTCATCTCCTCCGCGTTCTCCTTCGAGAAGGCGTCGATGTTGCTGAGGACCTTGACGATCAGGACCTTGTCATCCAGTCTGGCGACGACGTCGAAGCATATGCCCCTGAGGCTGAGTGCGGAGGACACGTCGAACCCTGCTTTGGCGAGGATGGCACGGGTCGTGTTGATCAGCTCGTTCCTACCCATGACTCTAAAAGTGTCTGTGCTTCTATTTAAAATTGACACGTTCCGGGCACCGATGGCCCGGAACGCTGGGTGTGTCATCACCCGATGGTTATGGTCTTCCCCTCGGAGGGCTCCACCACGTCGAGGGTCACCTCGAGGAGGCCGTTGTTGTACTCCGCACGCGCGGAGTCCACATCGACCCTCGAGGGCAGGGCGAGGTCCTTGGAGAACCTCCTACCGGGGGTGTCCACGCGGATGGACAGGGTGGTCCCGGTGCATCTCAGGGATATGTCCTCCTTGGACACCCCGGGGATCTCCGCCACCGCCCTCACCAGTCCGTCCTCCTCGGTCACGTCGGTGAACGGCTCCCTCGCGCCGGTGCCGGCACCGTCTGAGAGCATCCTCCCGCAGTTGCCGTACTCCCTCACATGGGGGATCCCGTCAGGTCCCTGGTACATGGTGTACCCGTAGGTCCTAACTCCGGGACGGTCCATGCCCGAGAACGCGTCCTCCATCATCCTGCTCATCCTGTCGAACCCTCCGAAGAGGTCGTTCCAGATATCGTCGGCTATCATTCCTGTCACCTCCTTCCATCATCGTTCAGTTCCCGTCGTATCCCCTCAGCTCGTCCCTCGATGCGGGTCCGAACTTCGAGAGCGCACCCTCGAAGTCCGACATCTCCGCCCTGCACGCCGAGATCTCCTCGTCCGAGGGGATGTTGCCGCCGGACACGAGGCGCCTAACGGCGTTCATCACGGCCTCGTTGCATATCGCGGATATGTCCGCCCCGGTGCAGCCCTCGGTCCTCTCCGCGAGGACTCCGAGGTCCACATCGTCCGCCAGGGGCCTGCCCCTCGTGTGGATGCCGAATATCGCCTCCCTGGAGGCAAGGTCCGGTGCGCCTATGTAGATGGACTTGTCGAACCTCCCCGGTCTGAGCAGGGCGGGGTCCATTATGTCCGGTCTGTTTGTAGCGGCGATGACCACGACGTCGTTGAGGCTCTCCAGACCGTCCATCTCCGTGAGCATCTGGGATATCACGCGCTCAGTGACGTTGCTGTCCCCTCCCGTTCCCCTCTCCGGGGCTATGGAGTCGATCTCGTCCATGAAGATCACACAGGGCGATGCCTGCCTGGCCTTCCTGAACGTCTCCCTGACGGCCTTCTCGGATTCCCCGACCCACTTGTTCAGGAACTCCGGCCCCTTGATCGCGATGAAGTTGGCCTCCGACTCCGTGGCGACGGCCTTCGCCAGCATGGTCTTGCCGGTTCCGGGCGGACCGTAGAGCAGGATGCCCTTCGGGGGCCTGGCGTTCATGTGCTCGAACACCTTGCCGAACCTCAGGGGCCATTCCACGGCCTCCCTCAGCTCCCTCTTGGCGTCCTCGAGGGCGCCGATGTCGTCCCACTTCACATCGGGTTTCTCGATCAGCACCTCCCTCATGGTGGAGGGCTGCATGTCCTTCAGCGCGTCCTTGAAGTCCTCCCTGGTGACCAGTATGCTGTTGAGCACCTCGCGGGGTATCTCGTCGGCCTCGAGATCCATGTCGGGCAGCACGCGCCTCAGGGCGGCCATCGCGGCCTCCTTGGTCAGTGCGGAGAGGTCCGCTCCGGCGTACCCGTGGGTCCTGTCCGCCAGCCATCTGAGGTCCACATCCTCCGCCAGCGGCATCCCGCGGGTGTGGATCTGGAGGATCTCGTAGCGTCCGTCCCTGTCTGGGATCCCGATCTCGATCTCCCTGTCGAACCTGCCGGGCCTCCTCAGGGCCTCGTCTATGGAGTTGGGTCTGTTGGTGGCTCCTATGACCACCACCTTGCCCCTGGAGTTGAGTCCGTCCATGAGGGACAGGAGCTGTGCGACTATGCGCCTCTCCTCCTCGCCGTTGACCTCGTCGCGTTTGGGTGCGATGGAGTCTATCTCGTCGATGAAGATGATGCTGGGTGCGTTCTCCTCGGCCTCCTTGAAGATCTCCCTGAGCTTGCCCTCGGACTCCCCGTAGAACTTGCTGACGATCTCCGGTCCGCCGATCGAGATGAAGTTGCTGCTCGTCTCCCCCGCGACCGCCTTGGCCAGCATGGTCTTGCCGGTCCCGGGCGGACCGTGGAGCAGGACGCCCTTGGGGGCCTCGACACCGAGTCTCTTGAACAGCTCGGGGTGCCTGAGCGGCAGTTCCACCATCTCCCTGATCTTCCTGACCGCGTCCCCGAGTCCCCCGATGTCGTCGTACGATACCTTGGGCACATCCCCCTTGTTGGCCGCGGGTTTGTCGGAGATCTTCACCTCCGTGTCGCCCGCCATCATGACGGCGTCGCCCGAGGGCGAGAACGACGTGACGACGAGCTCGATCTTGTTCCCCATCACGTTCAGCGTGATGGTGTCCCCCTTGGCGAGCGCACGTCCCTCGAGGGTCTGCCTGAGGAAGTCCTCCCCGCCCTGGAGTCTCAGCTGCTCGGTCGGTGCGAACGTGATCTTCTCGGCGTTCTTCGCGACCACCTTCTTCACGGAGACCCTCTCGTCGAGGGACACCCCCGCGTTCCTCCTTGTGGAGCCGTCTATCCTTATGATCCCCCTGTTGGCGTCCTCCGCCGTGCCCCTGAGCACCTTCGCGACGGTCTTCCTGTTACCGTCGATCTGTACGATGTCCCCGACCCTGATGCCGAGTATGTCCATCAGCTCGGGGTCGAGCCTGGCTATGCCCCTTCCCGTCTCGCCGGATTTTAGTTCCGCTACCTTGATCGCCTTCTCGTTAGCCATTGATTGACCTCCTGTGTTGGGACAGGTCGTCAGGACCTGTTCCCGAGTGTTTCGTTCAACATCCCGTACATCCGCTTGCGTTCCTCGTAGTCCCCGGTCTCCTGGATCATCCCCATGAACCAGTTCATCAGGGAGTTCCTCTCGTCCACCAGCCTCGCCCTCTCGCGGTCGAGTCCGGAGATCTCGGAATCCAGTTCCCTGATGCGGCGCATCGCCTCCTCCGCATCCACCACCTTGGCACGGTCTTCACCGGACCTCTCCGATGTGATCAGCTTGGTGGTGAACGTGTGGTTGCGCATGTCTATCAGCAGCGTGAACCCCACGTTGGGCGAGTACAGCGTCCTGCGGGGACCCATGTTGCTGGATTCGTGGTACCTCACCACCATCCCGCACTGCTCCATCAGGGCGAGGTTCTTCATCACGGCCTGCTGGCTCACCCCGAGCTCCTTGGACAGTTGCAGGGGGTAGTGCGGTTCCCTCACGAGGGCCTCCAGTATGCGTCTCCTGGTGGGGTTCTCCACGATGGAGAGCAGGTTGTCTATGTCATCCATTGTATCGCCTGGTTGTTAACCGTTGGTTCACAACCATAATTAGTTTGATTTTCTATATAAATTTTTCTATAAGACGACGGCGTGTGCCCCGTCCGGTTGTGGACCGGCCGAGCATCCGCGTCCGTCAACCTAGAAATAGTGACAGGACCTAATCCCGTCGATGACAGGAGTACTCATCGACGACACGGTCGTCGTGAAGGAGCAGAAGGAGGGCAGTCAGCTCTACAACAAGGGCAACTACGGTTATCCCCGCAGCGGGGGAGGCGTCGACCTCGACCTGGTGGAGGCGACGTACCTCGTCGAGAGCAGGAGGCTCGAGGTCGAGCACGACGGGGAGCCCATGTCGTTCGACGAGCTCTTCAGGTACTCCGCCTCCGTCTACGAGGGCTTCGACATCAAGTACATGGTCTACCGCGACATCAGGCAGAGGGGGTTCGTGGTCAAGATAGAGTCGGGGGACTACGACCTGTCCGTCTTCCCCCGTGGGAAGACCATGAGCAACTCCCGCCCCGTGTACATGGTGAAGGCGGTCTCCGAGAGGAACGCCTTCGAGATATCCCATTTTATGAGGCAGGCATCCGATGTCCGCGACCGCAGGAAGGACCTCCTGTACGGGGTGGTGGACGAGGAGGGCGACCTCACCTACTACATGATGTCCGTGAAGGATCCCGTGGGGAAGGTCTTCCCCGAGGCCGGTCCCGGCAAGGTCGAGGGCTGGCTCATCCGCGACCGCGTGTTCATCTTCGACCAGGAGGGCTCCGAGGCGATCCGCAACTACGGGTACTACGGCAAGATGATGACCGACGTCCTGCAGCTGTCCCTGATAGAGAGCTGCTACCTCATAGGCAAGGGGCGCCTCACCGTCCTGGATCCGGACGGCGAGCCGATGTCGTTCGACGACCTGATGGATTTCGGGGTCTCCCTCCAGGACGAGTTCCACCTGCGCTTCATGGCCTTCTCGGACCTCCGCGAGAGGGGACTGGTCGTCAAGACCGGTTTCAAGTACGGCACCCACTTCAGGGTCTACGAGGAATCCCCCGACGACTGTCACGCGAGGTACCTGGTCCACGCCGTCTCGGAGGACGGCCTGAAGATGTGGCCCGAGATATCGAGGACGGTCAGGCTGTCGGGTGGTGTGAAGAAGGAGATCCTGTTCGGAAGGGTCCACAAGAACCGCATCCAGTACCTGGAGTTCAAATGGTTCAGGCCCTGACGATGGGCTCCAGGAACGTCATGAGCTGGCGGAACCTGCCCCTGTTGAGGAAGTAGACGTGGTCGGGTCCGTCCCTGCGCGACGATATGAGTCCGGCGGACTTCATGCGTCTGACCGCGGCGTTCAGGGCCGGTTCGTCGAGACCGAACGCACCTCCCGTGAAGGGGGACCGAATCTCGCTGTCCGTCAGTCCGCGGACCACTGCAAGGACGTCCGGGTCCGCCAGGGCGGTCAGTATGTCCAGTTCCGGGTCGGACGATATGCCTATGGGGCCCCTGACGGTGAGGCACACGTGCCTGCTGGGGCGCTGTCTGGGTTCCTCCATGGTATCAATCCGGTGTCGTTTTGAGAAGAAGGTGTCCGGGGAGGGGACCCCCGGACGGTGATGATCAGAGCTGGATTTCGATCCCGAGCTTCTCGGTGAGTTCCTTGTACCTGTTCCTGATGGTGACCTCGGTCACACCGGCCACGTCCGCGACCTCCCTCTGGGTCCTGCGCTCGTTGCACAGGATGGAGGAGATGTAGATGGCGGCCGCCGCGACCCCGGTGGGTCCCCTTCCGGAGGTGAGCTCCTTCTCGGAAGCGTCCTTGAGGATCTCCGCGGCCTTGCTCTGGACCTCTCCGCTCAGCTTGAGCTCGGAGCAGAACCTCTGGACGTAGTCCTGGGGTTTCGTCGGCATGAGCTTGAGCTTGAGTTCGCGGGTCATGAAGCGGTACGTCCTGCCGATCTCCTTCCTGCCCACACGGCTGGAGCTGGCGACCTCGTCGAGCGTCCTGGGGACACCGCACTGCCTGCATGCCGCGTAGAGTGATGCGGCGACGACCCCCTCGATGGACCTGCCCCTGATGAGGTTCTTGTTGACGGCCTTCCTGTAGATCATGGCGGCCGTCTCCCTCACGTTCCTGGGGAGTCCCATGGCGGATGCCATCCTGTCGAGCTCGGACAGTGCGAACGCGAGGTTCCTCTCCGTCGCGTTGGAGACACGGATCCTCCTCTGCCACTTCCTGAGCCTGTAGAGCTGTGCCCTGTTCCTGGTGGGGATGCTCTTTCCGTAGCTGTCCTTGTTCTTCCAGGAGATCTCCGTCGACAGACCCTTGTCGTGGATGGTGTAGGTCATCGGGGCTCCGGTACGGGCTCTCTTCTCGCCCTGTTCCACATCGAAGGCCCTCCATTCGGGACCCTGGTCGATGAACTGGTCGTCCAGGACGAGGCCGCAGTCCTCGCAGAGCAGTTCCCCGCGCTCGTAGTCGCGGACAAGATGGTGGCTCCCGCACTCGGGACATACCTCAATCTCTTCTGTTCCTTCTCTTACCTTTGCCATTCTGAGTTCTCCCCTTGAAGAATAGTTCCGTGCCCTTCGGCACGTTGGTTCCTGTGCTCCTGTCGGTGGACACGGATGCGTACGGTCCGTCAACCGGTCCGAACACCCTGCCGACAGTACCTATGCGGTTCTGCTTGCGATCGAAAACGGGGTCCCCGATTTCCGGAAGGACGTTGCACTGAACGATCAGCCTGCCGTCGCAGGTCCTCTCCTCAACAGCTCCCAAAAAATCCATCCTGACCTCGTTCCCATCTTGATGGGATTTAATCCTATCTGTTAACGGAGAATACAGACCTTATATTTAATGAGTTGGATATGATTTATAAATAATTACGAAAAAATCGAATCAACTGATATAAACCTTGTTGCAGAAATCGACTTGGATGGATTCATAATCCATTGAACTCCCCGGGACGTCTGGATGATAGGTTTATTACGGTCGAGACGGTACACGTGCCGTCCGTACCAGGCTACGGAAGGAGTTGGAACATGGACTGGTTGTCTTTCCTGACACTCGCTATATTCGCGTTCGCGCTCATCATGGTGCTCGCAGGCGTCTTCTCCGTCATCTTCGGATCCGGTAGGAGCAGGGCGTGCGGGATCGCCATGTCGGTGGTCGGACTCGTGGTCGGTGTCGTCTGGGCCTACCTCGTGGGTATGAGCGACATCCCCCCGTTCTGCGATGTGGACACGCTCGAGATCGTCTACAGTGCGATCGTCGATGTGCTCGCCATCGCCATGGGTGCGATCGTGGCCGTCGCGATATTCCTGGTCGTGGTCCTGAAGAGTTGACCGGGACCACACCCAAACCCCTTTGCGACACCTTATTAACGTCCATTCGATGACAATCATCCATGTCCAAGGTTTTCATAGTAATGGGTAGCAAGAGCGATCTCCCCGTCGCGGAGAAGGCGATCGCGATCCTCAAGAGGTTCGGCATCCGGTTCGACATAGCGGTCGCGTCCGCCCACAGGACCCCCGCCAGGGTCGAGGAGCTCGTCAAGGGCAGCGATGCGGACGTGTTCATAGCCATCGCCGGTCTCTCCGCGGCACTCCCGGGGGTCGTCGCTTCGTTCACGCTGAAGCCCGTCATCGGTGTGCCCGTGAGCGGCAACCTCAACATGGACGCACTCCTCTCGGTGGTCCAGATGCCCCCCGGAATCCCGGTGGCGGCGGTGGGACTCGACCGTGGCGACAACGCCGCCGTACTGGCGGCGGAGATCCTCGCCATCGGGGACGCATCCCTTGCGGATGCCCTCGCGGCGTACAGGGCGGAGCAGGCGGAGAAGGTCCTGTCGGATTCCGAGAAGGTCCGTGCGGAGTTGGGGTGCTGAGGCCGGCGGACGGGGTCCGCCGAACGACGAAGCTATTATATCATCAACGCATCGACTCGGTGTTGGGACCCCGTCCTGTGAGACGGGATACACAGAAAGGAGGAATAGGTTTCAATGCTTCCAAACAAGCGTCCGGATGACATGGTCCGCATAACAACGCCCGAGCTCGCCGCGGGTTTCATCGACGAGCAGGTCGCGCTGATCCGCCAGCAGGTCGGCGACGGGAAGGTTCTCCTGGCGCTGTCCGGCGGTGTCGACAGCTCCGTGGTCGCCGCGCTCCTCATCAGGGCCATCGGGAAGCAGCTCACCTGTGTCCACGTCAACCACGGTCTCATGCGCAAGGGCGAGAGCGAGCAGGTCGTCGACGTCTTCCGCAACCAGTTGGATGCCAACCTGGTCTACGTGGATGCGACGGACCGTTTCCTCGACCTCCTCGCAGGTGTGGAGGAGCCCGAGACCAAGCGCAAGATCATCGGCGGCGAGTTCATCAGGGTCTTCGACGAGGAGGCCCGCAAGCTCGAGGGCATATCCTTCCTCGCACAGGGGACGATCTACCCCGACATCCTGGAGAGCGACGGAGTGAAGGCCCACCACAACGTGGGCGGCCTCCCCGAGGACATGAAGTTCGAGCTCGTGGAGCCCGTGCGCCTCCTGTACAAGGACGAGGTGCGTGTAGTGGGCGAGGCGCTCGGCCTCCCCGCCTCGATGGTGTACCGCCAGCCCTTCCCCGGACCCGGACTCGGTGTCCGCTGCCTCGGTGCGATCACACGCGACCGCCTGGAGGCGCTCCGCGAGTCCGATGCGATCCTCCGCGAGGAGTTCGACAGGGCCGACCTCACGTCCAAGGTGTGGCAGTTCTTCACCGTCGTCCCCGATTTCCGTTCCACCGGTGTCCGCGACGGCAAGCGCGTGTTCGACTGGCCCGTCATCATCCGTGCCGTCAACACCGTCGACGCCATGACCGCCACCGTCCCCGAGGTCGAGTTCGCCCTCCTCCGCAGGATCGCAGACCGCATCCTCGCCGAGGTGCCCGGCGTGTGCCGTGTTCTCTACGACCTGAGCCCCAAGGGGCCCGCCACCATCGAGTGGGAATGATCACGAGGGGGTCCGCCCCCTCATCCTTCTTCTACATGTCCGAATCCGCCAATGCCCGTGACCGCCTCAGCAGCAGACTTGGGTTCCTGCTCCTCGCAGCGGGATGTGCGATAGGCCTGGGGAACATCTGGAAGTTCCCGTACATGGTCGGCGAGTACGGGGGCGGGGCGTTCGTCCTCGTGTACCTGGTGTGCCTCGTGGCCATCGGGATCCCCATGCTGTCCGTGGAGCTGGCCATGGGCCGTGGGAGCCAGAGCTCCCCGGTGCGCATGTACCGTTCCCTGAAGTCGGAGAAGAGCAGGTGGAACGTCCACGGCTACGTGTGCCTCGCGGGGACCGTCCTGCTGATGGCGTTCTACACGGTCGTCACGGGTCTCCTGCTCCGCTACGTCGTCCTCGCCGTCACCGGCGGTTTCGAGGGGCTCACCTCCGCGGGTTCCGAGACCCTGTTCGAGACGCAGACCGGGGATCCGCTGATCATGGTGGGGTTCACGCTCATGGTGGTGATCCTCGGGTTCCTCATATGCTCGCTTCCCCTGAACAACGGGTTGGAGCGCATAAACAAGGTCATGATGATCGCGCTCCTGACAATCCTCGTGGTCCTCGCCGTCAACAGCATCATGGTGCCCGGTGCGGCGGAGGGGCTGAGGTTCTACCTCGTCCCCGACCTGGACCGCATGGCGGAGCACGGTTTCCTCAACATCCTCGTCGCCGCCATGAGTCAGGCGTTCTTCACCCTGAGCATAGGCATCGGGTCCATGGCAATATTCGGCAGCTACCTGGGCAAGGACCGCGCCCTGTTCGGGGAGTCCGCGTCCATCGCGGTGATCGACCTATTCGTCGCCTTCGTATCCGGTCTGGTCATATTTCCAGCATGCATGTCCTACGGTGTCGCCGTGGACTCGGGACCGGACCTCCTGTTCATCACGCTCCCCGCCATCTTCAGCAACATGTCCTACGGTACGGTGTGGGGGACGCTGTTCTTCGTGTTCCTGTTCTACGCCGCGATGTCCACCGTGATGGCCGTGTTCGAGTGCATCGTCGCATCGTGCAGGGAGCTGTTCGGCTGGAGCCGCGGGAAGTCCAGTCTGATATGCCTGGTGGCGATGTCGCTCATCGTCCTGCCGTGCGCCCTCGGGTACAACATCCTGTCGTGGGTCGAGCCCCTGGGTGCCGGATCCTCGATCCAGGACCTGGAGGACTTCATTGTGTCCTACCTGCTGTTGCCGGGCGGAGCCCTGGTGTTCCTGATCTTCTGCACCAGCCGTTACGGCTGGGGGTGGGACTCGTACCTGGCCGAGGTCAACGCCGGGGAGGGTGTGAAGGTCCGTCCCTGGATGAGGGTCTACATGACCTACGTGCTGCCAATCGTGGTCGGTGTGATCCTCGTCGCCGGACTCGTGTCCATGTTCTGAAGGCGGTCCCGGGGCCTTCCGGCCCCGGTCCACATCAATCCCCGTCGATGAGAAATTGTGTGAAAGGGGGTTGGTTGAGGTTTCGCGTCAGTTCTGCTGACTCATTACCTCGAGCTGGCTGATAACGTTCCAGATGAGCGTCCTACCGTGCAGAGGTATGTTGGGATCGTTGGCGAGGTCGTCGAGGATGACGATCGCACTGGTCGCGCGGACGTCCATGGCCTCCTTGGTGTCGAGAAGCCTGGCCTTCGCGTCTGTAGCCCCCTTCCTGATGTTCCTGGGGATGGATGTGTCCTCGGCGAGCATGTCGAGGACGTCTGTTATCTGTTTGACCTTGTCTGCCATAGGGATGCCTCCTCAGAGTGTCTCGAATTCTTCCTGGAGATCCTGCATGAGCTGCTCGAGGACCTCTTCGAAGTTCATGGACCTGTACTCCCTGACTCCGCCGAGATCGCTCTGGATCTTGACGACAAAATCGTTGTTCTCCTTTACAAGCTCTACGTTACAAAGAACCTCTTCCATTTCAAATACCCCCTGGGGTCTAATCAGGCGAACAAGGAACCCATATAAATAACTAGGTAGTTGGGAGACCCGCAATTCCACCCCGGCCGGGACACCGGCGGGGGATGCGCACGGGTCCGTCTTCGCGATGCGAGGGTGCTTCCACCACCCCCCGGGGACCCGGGGAGTGACACATGTCGTTGGGTTTGGGCATAGACACGGGTGGTACGTACACGGACGCAGTAATCATGGACCTCGACTCCGGGGAGGTCGTGTCGAAGGCCAAGTCGCCGACGACCAGGGAGGACCTCTGCATAGGGATAAGGGGTGCCGTCGGCTCGATGGATCCCGACGTCCTGGAGGAGGTGGGTCTGGTCGCACTTTCGTCGACACTCGCCACCAACTCGGTCGTCGAGGGGAAGGGGTGCAGGGTCGCGCTGGTCGGCGTGGGCAAGGGCTACGACGACTCCGTCCATGTGGATCGCTCCGTCGAGGTGGCCGGTGGGCACAACCTCCACGGCGGCGAGGAGAGGCCTTTGGATGAGGATTCCGTGCGCATTTTCTTGGAGTCCATCCGCGGGGATGTGGACGCCCTCGCCGTGAACTCCGTCTTCTCCGTCCGCAACCCGGAGCACGAGAACCGTGTCAGGGCCATGGCCCGCGAGATACTGGGCGTCCCGGTGGTCTGCGGGCACGAGCTGTCGTCGTCCCTCGGGTTCAACCAGCGCGTGTCGACATGCGTGATGAACGCCCGCCTGATCCCCGTCATGGACGAGCTCATCAGGGCGGTGAACGCCATCCTGGCCGAGTACCGCGTGGGGGCGCCCCTGCTCATCGTCAGGGGGAACGGCTCCATGATGACGGAGGACGTGGCGCGCGAGAGGCCGATCGAGGCGGTGATGTCCGGTCCCACCGCCAGTCTGATGGGCGCCATGAGGCTGACGGGTCTCCGCGACGCGATAGTCATGGACATGGGCGGCACGACCACCGACATAGGGGTACTGCGCGACGGCAGGCCCCGTCTGGACACCGAGGGCATGGTCATAGAGGGGAGGCGCACGCACATAACCGCGGCAAGGATCACCACGGCGGGGATAGGCGGGGACAGCCGCATCATGGTGAACGGACGTGGTAACGTCCTGGTGGACCCGGAGAGGGTCGTGCCGCTCTGCGTGGCCGCCACCAGGTGGCCGGAGGTGGGGGAGCACCTGGCCCACTTGATGGACCACGATGTGGTCCCGTCCAAGCGCTCGACCGTCCTCAGCTCGGTCATGCTGGGGCACGAGATGTTCAGGACGCTCCGCTTCCCGGACCGCTGCGGCATGGCGCCGCACGACATCGCCTTCATGCACCTGGCACTCGAATCGCCTGTGTCCACCGTCCGCGCCGGTGCGGTCCTCGGCGTGCACCCGTCATCCTTCGACACACACGGCATGATCGTGAGGGGCTACGTCCAGAGGATAGGGCTCACCCCCACGGACCTCCTCCACATAGGCGGGGAGTACACAGACTTCGATGCGGACGCGTCGCGGGCCGGGGCGGAGTACCTGGCGGCCAAGGCCGGTACGGATCCGGAGGGTTTCGTCGCGATGGCGAGGGAGGCGGTCAGGGTGAAGCTGGGCACGGCCCTCATGGAGGACCTGCTGGACGAGGAGCTCGGCACCACGGACCTCGGTCCCGCGGGCAGGGACCTGCTCATGAAGGCGGTGACCGGCCGTCACGGAAGGGACTTCGGATGCAGGGTGAAGGTCGACAAGCCGATCGTCGGCATCGGGGCGCCCTCCGGAGTGTACATGCGCTGGGTCGGGGAGATGTTCGACACCGAGGTCATCGTGCAGCCGGACGCCGATGTGGGCAACGCCGTCGGGGCGGTGTCGTCCAGTCTGATGGAGTCCATGGAGTTCGTGGTCATGCCGGAGGACCTCGACGAGGAGGGGTCGTGCTTCCAGGTGTTCTCGAGGCTGGGTGCGATGACCTTCGAGACCCTGGACCGGGCGCTGTCGTGGATCGGGTCCGAGGGGACGGACCACCTGCGTGGTCTGCTGGAGGCGTGCGGGGCCGAATCGGTGACCACGAGGTCTGAGCGCACCGACCGCACCGTGTGGGGACGTTCGGGGGAGGTCCTGGCGGAGGCGAGGGTCACCGTGACGGCCGTGGGGAAGCCGAGGCCCTTCAGATGACGGGGCCGTCCGCCAAGTCCGAAAGTTTTATAATAAAAACGTGATTAGGGGGCATCTCTCTATTCGTTACTTCAGTGGTAACGAAAAAAGGGAAATGGTCGGCGGAATCGTCGGCTGGAGAACGATAAAATGGCAGATGAAGAGTCTATGGCATACGAGTTCCAGGACGAGCTCGAATCCAAAGCCCGCGGTTTCGGAAAGGGAAAGTACGGTAGGATCCTCAGGATGGCACGCACGCCCAGCAGGGACGAGTACGTCAAGACGATGTACATCACAGGACTCGGAATCGTCGTCATAGGTGCGGTCGGATTCGCCATCTGGTGGCTGATGTCCGTTCTGCCCACGTATTTCTGAGGTGCGTGCGATGGTCATCACCGTTGCAGACGACAGCCTCAGGAGGGTTTCTGCCGGAGGCAAGGGTTCCTGGACCCTGAACGTTGCCGCCGATGCACCCAGTGTGAAACTTTCGTTCTCAGTCACCACTGGTCCCGATGCAGAGAATGCCCCTGAATGGGACGTGATCCTTCACGACTCCATGGCGGGCGAGCTCTGGATCCGCAACAACCCCGAGATCTCGGTCGACCTCCCCGGCAAGAACGCCAAGGAGTTCAAGCTCGAGGTCATCTGCCCCGACGGGGCCAGGTACGGGGACTGCGTGACCGTGGAGATCACAGAGGCCTCGGGCGGACAGACCGTCGTGTTCGAGGCGATGGCACAGCAGTCCATAAAGATCCTCAAGACCCAGATCGACCAGGAGGCGAGCGTCGCAAGGGACCTCTACTCCAAGGAGAGGGCGAACCAGGGCGAGAAGGATATATATGCGATTCTGAGTCCAGCAGGACTCAGAGGATACGTGTTCGTCGAAGGGATGGACACGGATCGTCTCCGTGAGAAGACCAGGGACATCAAAAAGGCCAGGGCCTTCATCGACGGGGAGACGGACATCGAGGAGATCAGCCCCTACCTCACGCCCATGTCCGCAGTGGTTGGAATCGTCGAGGGCGACATCGTCGAACTCATCAACGGTCCCTTCAAGGGCGAGAAAGCGAGGGTGCAGCAGATCGACCAGGGTAAAGAGGAGATCACCGTCGAACTCATCGAAGCCATGGTCCCCATTCCTGTCACTGTCAAGGGAGACAGTGTCAGGGTACTTGAAAAGGAGAAATGAGCAATGGTAGATACTGTTGAGGCATTGGTTGATGGAGGCAGGGCCTCCGCAGGTCCGCCCCTTGGTCCCGCACTCGGTCCCAAAGGAGTTAACATCGGTCAGGTCATCGCGAAGATCAACGAGAAGACCGCAGCATTCGAGGGAATGAAGGTCCCCGTCAAGGTCCTCATCAACGATGACAAGACCTTCGACATCAAGGTCGGAACCCCTCCCATGTCCGCACTGATTAAGGGCGAGCTCGGAGTCGACTGCGGAGCGCACAACGCAAGGACCGAGAAAGTCGGAAACCTCACACTCGACCAGGCGAAGAAGATCGCGACCATGAAGCAGGACGATCTTCTCGGAGCCGACCTGAAGGCGAAGGTCCTCGAGGTCGCAGGGAACTGCGTCTCCGTCGGAGTCACCATCGACGGAAAGAACCCCAAGGACTTCCAGAAGGCGGTCAAGGCCGGCGAGTACGACGGTCAGTTCTGAAACTATCAAAGGGGCTTCGGCCCCGTTTTACCCCGTATCCGGTTGGATGCGAAGCTTTTCCATTCAGTTAAAATAACGACTTCCGAATTCATTGCACTTTAAATCCTGTATGTTTTGGGTGTAATCCCCACTGTTTTCTTCGGATCGAACATCTGTTGCATCGGTTTTTGCAATACTGATCAATTCCGACATCCTGGGATTCGGATCATCGTATGATTTTCACATCGTTTTCCTGTGTACAATCCCCATTTTTCCTCCTTGGAACGATGTTTCCACATACCCATCCCGTTGATTTAAAGTGTAATAAATAGATTAATATATTTTATTGCACTATGGAATATCGAGACCATGAAGGTGCCCAGGGAAGTCCGTGAAGTCACCCGTCCGGCGAAGACGGTGGTCTACGGTTACGTGGACAAGAACGGCGATGTCAGATACGGTGTGAAGGAGAGGACATACTGGAAGGAGAACGGGAAGCAGCATCAGAAGGACGGCCCCACGATCGGACACATAGAATCGGGCATGTTCATATCCCTGCCCGAGGATCCGATACCCCCGATATCCTATGCCGAATCCGATATGCTGTCCTGGGGGCAGTACCAGCTCATCGTCAACAGGACGCAGGACATCCGTGACGACCTCCTGCAGGTCTACAACATAGCCGATGCGGAGAAGATCTACGCTCTCGCCGTCCTTCGGACGGCTGAGAGCGGTCTGAAGGATTACGAGGCGAAGGATGCCTATGAGAACAGCTACCTCCGGATACTCTATCCCGGTGTGGCCCTGGGCAGGGACACCATCAGCGAGCTCCTCCACAATCTCGGACGCACCTGCACGCGCATAACGAAGTTCATGGTCGGCCGTGTCGCCAAGGTCCCCGCCAACCACCTCGTCGCAATGGACGGGATGCTGAAATCCTACGAGGGTGAGGATTCGTTCCTCTCGGATTTCTCCCACAAGGCGTTGAAGACGGGTACAAGGGACGTGTCGGTGATGATGGCATACGACGTCGACGTGATGGAACCTGTATGTGCGAACGTCTATCCCGGGAACCTCACAGACAAGGCGGTCTTCAGGGATTTCATAGAATCGAACCGGGTGCACAGGGGGGTGGTGATCACCGACAGGGGGTTCAAGTACGGTTCCGCGAAGCAGGTCTTCCTGGACAACCCCGACCTGCATTTCCTCATCCCGTTGGACAGGGATTCCAAGGTCATCGACGAGTACAACGTCCTCTGCACCGACAGGACCCTTGCCAACCGTCCCGCGGTGGCGGGACGGAAGGTCCGTATGCACGACGGGAGGTTCCTGTACGGCTACAGGGACACGGACAGGGCGGTCAACGAGGAGAAGGCATGGTTGTCGAAGCACCGTGATTACGACCCGACCGAACTCGAATCCAGGAGGAGGGTGTTCGGATCCATCGTCTTCGTGTGCGATCTGGATGCACCTCTGGAGACCGTCTATGCGGCATACGAGGAGAGGTGGGAGGTCGAGGTCCTGTTCAGGTTCTACAAGCGCATCCTCACCCTGGATGAGACCAGGGTGGAATCGGACCAATCGGTCATCGGAACGGAGTTCATCAACTTCCTATCGATGATAATGATGTGCAGGTTGAGGAAGGCGTTCCACGAGGTCGAATGCCTGAGGGGCAGATCGTTCAGGTACAACATGAAACTCCTCAACAAGGGTGTCATGATGAGGGACACACCGGCCTCCGAATGGAGGCCGAAGAAGCTGACCAGGAAACAGGAGGATGCATTCATCGAACTCGGTATCATCGAACGTCCCCAAGCCATCAAGAGGAAGGTCGGAAGACCGAAGGGCAGTAAGAACAAGCCTAAAGTGCAATGAATTCGGAAGTCGTTACTATATTATAATATCAATAAAGGGGAGGGGGACATTATTGGATGTATATGCCAATCATGAAATACTCATACCCCGATCGACGTGTCCGATAGCATGTGTGACGG
>JAFTYV010000036.1 GCA_017461225.1 Candidatus Methanomethylophilaceae archaeon | reverse complement strand
GTTGTTGAATTCAAGGTCGAATCCGTTCGCATATACTACGGTCAGGGTCTGGTCGACCACTGTGGTCTTGCCCTGTCCATTGAACACTATTTTGTTAGCACCTTCTTTGGTAATGGTTGTAGTTTTTATGTACTCGCCAGTACCCTTGAAAGCATAGACCGTATCCTTTTCCAATTCAACGGTTGCTACGCCATCTTTGACCTCGGCACCCGAGATCATCGTGGCGATGTCGACGGGGCCCTCGGCTGCGTCCGCCTCACCTACCACGAACGTGGTAGCTGCGAACACCATGGCGAGCGCCATGACGACGGCGAGGAGTCCCCTCCTGTTCTTCATATCCATACATTTCATAGGAACAATTGGTCTGACGACCCATCCAACTCCCCTCATTCACCTCGACGTCTGGCACATACTTCTTATAGTTGTAAGTAAAGACATCCATTCCGAACGGCGCACCGGACGGTGCGCGAGACAGGGAGCGAATGCATTTGAACAGGACGTACGAGGAGATCAACGAGAGGATACGCTCCGGCGAGGCCGTGGTCATGACGGCCGAGGAGGTCGTGGACCTCGTGAGGGAGAAGGGTGTGGAGAAGGCCGCCGAGAAGGTCGACGTCGTCACGACGGGTACCTTCGGCGCCATGTGCTCGTCCGGGGCCTTCCTCAACTTCGGCCACTCGGACCCGCCGATAAGGATGACGAACATCAGGCTCAACGGCGTCGAGGCCTACGGGGGACTCGCCGCGGTGGACACCTACATCGGTGCCACCTCCATGGTCGAGCCGCCCGGCAAGGGCTACGGCGGCGCCCACGTCATCGAGGACCTCATCGCCGGCAGGAGCATCCACCTCCAGGCCTGGGGGCCCGGGACCGACTGCTACGTCAGGAAGAGGATCGACACCTGCGTCACCATCGACGACCTGAACGAGGCCTACATCTACAACCCCCGCAACGCCTACCAGAACTACGGCATCGCCACCAACACGTCCGACAGGACCATATACACCTACATGGGCAAGCTCATGCCCAGGATGAAGAACGCCACGTACAGCTCCGCGGGCGCGCTCTCCCCGCTGCTGAACGACCCCCACCTGGACGTGACCGGCATCGGCACCAGGATCTTCCTCGGCGGAGGGGAGGGTTACGTGGCGTGGCAGGGCACCCAGTTCAAGACCACCGTGGAGGAGGTCAACGGCGTCCCCGTCGGCGGGTCCAGGACCCTAGCCCTCATGGGCGACATGAAGCAGATGGACCCCGACTTCGTCAGGGGACTCGACATCACCGGCTACGGCACGTCCCTGGCGATCGGCGTGGGCATACCCATACCCGTCCTGAACGAGGACGTGATGGGGAGGTGCGCCATATCCGACGCGGAGATCTTCGCCGAGATGGTGGACTACAGCCTCCCGTCCGGCAGGACCTGCATGCAGAGGTACAGCTACGAGGAGCTCCGCTCCGGCAGCATCGAGTACCAGGGCAGGAGGATCAGGACGTCCTCGCTGTCGTCCATGCACGGCGCGAGGAGGGTCGCGGATAAACTGAGGGACTGGATCGAGCACGGTGAGTTCCTGCTCAACAGGCCCAGCATGATGCTGCCCAGGGAGGGTGCCGTGAAGCCCCTCCTCGAGAGGAAGAGGGGTGAGTGACATGGTCGACCACAAGATCAGGATAGACTTCAACGAGGGCAACGTGCTCGAGTCAGTGACCTACACGCTGGTGTCGGAGTTCGACCTCAGGCCCAACGTCCTCAGGGCGGACATAGACGGCGACGGCAGCGGGTTCATGCTGCTCAGCATCGTCGGGGAGGAGGAGAACGTCTGCAGGGCCATGGCGCGCATCCGCGACATGGGCTTCTCCGTGAGGGAGCTCAGCGGGCACATCATCCACGACACCGAGAGGTGCTGGAGCTGCGGAGCATGCGTCTCCCTGTGCCCCACCAGGTCCATCCACCACGAGGAGGGCACCATGAGGGTGCTCCTCGACACGGGCACCTGCATCGCCTGCGGCTCGTGCATCAACGCCTGCTCCGTCAAGGCGATCCAGCTCGAGCTATGAGGGCGAGGCTCTCGTACCTGGAGACCAACGTCACCGTGCTCTGCGACGACGGCATGCTGGACGTGGCGCGCGACGCCATGTTCGAGGCGAGGTACGTCGTCGAGTCCAAGGTGGCGGAGGACCCCTTCTTCAGGATAACCTACGACCCCCTCCCGGTCTCCGGGAGGGACCACCCCCTGATACAGCGGATGTGCTCCGCGTCCGTCGCCGCGGGGGTCGGACCCATGGCCGGCGTGGCCGGTGCCGTGGCAGTGCACATGGCGGAGGCGCTGCGCGACGCGGGTTCTAGTGTCGCGGTGGTCGAGAACGGCGGCGACATCGCGTTCATGTCCCCGGATCCGCTGCCCGTGGGGATATTCGCGGACCATCCCGTGTTCAGGGACCTGGCGTTCAGGATGTCGTCGGACACGGTGACCGGGGTGTGCTCCTCGTCCAGGACCGTCGGACCGTCCGTGTCCCTCGGGGGCAGCAGCATAAGCACGGTGTTCTCGGACGACGTGGTCCTGGCGGACTGCTGCGCCACGGCGCTGGGCAACCTCGTGACCGACGAGGACGCCCTGCAGGCGGCCGTGGAGGCCGTCGGGTCGATCCCGGGTGTCGGGGGGTGCATGGCGTGCTGCGGCGGCAGGGTGGCCATGTTCGGCGCACTGCCGGAGCTGGTCCCCGCGGACTGCACCGACGTCACATATTGATATTCCGTATAGGGGGATACCCCGGTCACGTCATCCTTCCGATGATGCGTAGGACACAGTCCACTGCATCCACGTGATTTCCCCCGAATCCCGCATTGAAGCTGAACATCCCGTTACCGCATTTCATCAGGACGAACCAACCGGATAGTCTGGGATCCTCATCGAAATCGAATCCGAAGCGGAAACGGTCGAAGATCCATTCCAGGTAGAACTCGTCGTCATCATGGATCATGTAGAACTCCGGCAACCTGCGGACGATGTGATGTCCGACGATCGCTTCGGAGAGACATGAGCAGAATGATTCGACCTGTATCCTGATGGAGGACGATCCGATATCCATCATACCGGACATGAGTTTGGATATCACATCCTGGGAACCAGGCGGGATGAGGGTGCGGTTCATATCGAACGGTGGATGACCGGTCATCCTCACATCGGGGTTATCTGGAGCGGATACGGGACGTACGTGGCAGTGATGTCCCCCATGCATCGACTCTTGGGAAGGGTCTGTCCGAGACGGTGCCGGAATCGGATCGGGGCGGAAGTCACCATCCGATTTACGATCCGGGGATCCATCGCACATATCGATCATCATGGTCCAGTACGGGGTTGTGAAACAAAGGATGTGAAAAGGGTTTCCCGGGGCGTCCGCCCCGTCACTCTATGAGCTGCTTGATCCAGGCCTTCTCGGAGTCGCAGACCTTGCCGTCCACGGCGCAGACCATCAGGCAGATCAGGACGATGTCCTCCTTCAGCTCGGGGGACAGGAGTCCGATGACGTCGACCATCAGGTCGACCTCCGCCTTGAGTCCCTCGGGCTCGTCGAGGCCCGCCCTCATGAACATCTCGAGGGCGTCGCCGTAGGAGACGCTCCTCCCGAGGATGGCCTCCATGCCGGGTCTGATCGCCAGGAACTCGTCCTCGGCCAGCTTCCCGTCCGCGGCGACCGCCGCGAGGATGAAGTCCATGAATATCGCGACACCGTCGCGGCCGTCCTCCATGATCCCGGACAGGGCCTTCACGATACCGACCGATTTCTGTTCGTAGATCTGGTTGTAGGTCTCGGGGTCCATGCGTTCGAGGATCTCGCAGAGCGCATCGAAGTCGTTCATGATGCTGAACGCGTGTTACATGTATTTATCCGTGACGGACGGTGCTTCAATCGTCCAGGAGGTCCAGCAGCCACGCCCTCTCGGTGTCGTTGATGTCACGGTCCACGGAGCAGAACAGTATGGAGACGACCGCCACATCCTCCCCGAGCCTGCGGGAGACGCCGTCCAGGGTGCGGGCGAGGTCCCTCACGTTGGACCTGTGGTCCTCCGGGGATCCGGCGGCGTCGAGGGCGGTCACGACCTCGTCGTACCCCAGCCTCCTGCCGACGGCGTTGTCGAAGTAGGGTGCGAGGGCGTCGTACTCCGTCTCGGTGAGTTCACCGTCGCCGGCTACGGCGCCCATCACGATGCTGATGAACGCGGCCTCGGCGTCCCCGGTGCCACCGGCGAGCGGGACGAGTCCGGTGAAGAGGGTGGTGGTCCTCTCGGTCAGGACCCTGCCGAACTCGGAGGGTTCCAGACCGGTGTACCTGTCGATGAGATCCTGCATGCGGCCCATGGGACGATGTAGGGTGATGGCGGTAGATAACCTGTGCGGGACCAAGAGTCCGCGGCCCCCGCCGAGGAGGAAAACATGTGATGCTTGTTTGTGGCGGGGGTCGCTCCCAGAGGAGACTGGGTTCTGGCGGCGGATGATCGGCGCCGCCAACTTAGTGTTCTTGGCGTTACTTCGGATACGATGTCTCCATCGCACTCACGTGACCCGACATGATGAGGTTCTACCCTCAACACATCTTGCGATTATAGTATCAATCAGTTATTATTTAAAACTATCGTATGTAAACAATTAACCATTGATTCAACTATTTAACCATAACTGTTTTTGATATGTATGCTGATATAATTATTATTTAAATCTTGCTATTTCCAACATGGAATATATGATTCAGATACAAATCTTTAAATAATACATGATGGGGACTGGCCGGAACCAGATAATCGACACCATGCCGTCACTGGAATCGGCCGGGAAGAGTTGTGGAAGAAAAGGAGAGGGTGTCCCCCGGCATCCGACCGGATGAACGGAGGCCGGGGGACGGGGGAGCGGCCATGTGTCGGGACCGTTCCCCCTGTTTAAGACAGTGAGATCACTGTTTGATGTCGAGACCGAAGTCCCTGAGGGTCGCGAGTGCCTTGTCGTAGACCTCGAGGTACTCCGCGGTGGGCTTGACGGTCCTGACGTCGTAGCACTCCTGGAAGGTCTTACCGGCGGGTGCGCAGGTGTAGTACTGCTCGTAGGAGGGGACGAGCTTGGCGAGGATGTCGTTGACATCGGAGACCTTCATTCCACAGGTCGCCTGGGATGCCGCTCCCATGACACGTGCCTCCATACCGGTGGTCTTGTCCTGGACGACCCCCTTCGCAGCTGCGGATCCGGAGAGGAGCTCCCTTCCGGATGCGGTGTCGACCATCGCCTGGGCCGCGGTCTCGAGGAGACACATCTCGGTGCAGGGTCCTGCCATGGGGTAGTACTGGTTCGCGAGGAGCAGGTCGGTGTTGGCATCGATGGCCGCCGCCGCGTGTGCCGCGATCTGGAGGGTCTCCTTCGCGGTGGTGACTCCCCACCTGATGTGGATGGGTCCGTCGAGGTGGAAGTTGCCGCTGAAGAGTCCGAAGGATGCGAGGGTGGTCGCGACATCGCAGATCGCGGTCTCCTCGACTCCGCCGGTGTATCCGCCGAAGATGGGCATCTGCTCGATCATGATGGTGTCGCCGACGGTGGTCCATCCGGCGAGCATGTTCAGACCGGTCATGTCCATCTTGAGCTCGTTGAGCTGGGAGCACTCGTGTGCGTCGGTGATCCTGTGTCCCGCGTTGGGGCAGTCTGCGACGAGACGTCCTGCCTCGGAGAGGGGCGTCTCGGGTCCCTAGACACCCATGCCGGGCCTTCCGGCCCTGACGCGTGCCTCCTTGACGGCCCTGAGCTCCGCCATGGTTGCGCGGATCTCGTAGGGGGTCTTGGTCTTGGCGGGCTTGCCCTCGATGGTGGTCATGACCCCGTTGACGAGGTTGTCGACGATACCCTCCTGGGCGTAGGACTGCATGACCTGGACGAAGACGTCCTCGGAGATGGGGGATCCGGTGGGTCCTCCCTGGATGATGGGCTTGACGGAGCTGTTCCCGTGCCTGGGGTAGAACCTCGCGATGTCCTTACCCTCGCCGAGGATCAGCTTCGTGGGGGTCTTCCTGATCCCCTCCCAGAGTTCCTCCTCGGAGATCTTGAGGACGCGTCCGAGGTCCTGGCAGTAGAATCCGGTGGAGACGAGCATCTCGAGACCGGCCTGGAACAGGTTGTTCATGGTCTCCTTGTCCTCGGGGATGATCCTGTCGCCGAAGTTGAGCTTGTACTTCTCCTTGAGTGCGGTCGCGTTCTGGGGGATGATCTCGTAGTCCCAGGTTGCCTCGGGGACCTTCTTTCCCTTGACGAATCTCTCGTAGACGTCGGGGATGGTGAGTGCTCTTGTTGCTGCCATTTCAATCTACCTCACTGGGAAACGAGCTTGTCGACAAGCCCGATGATCTCGTTCGCGGTCTCGGAGTATCCGTCTGCTCCGATCTCGTCGCACCATGCCTGGCTGCAGGGTGCTCCACCGAAGATGGCCTTGTAGGGTGCGTCCATCTCCTTGATGGTCTCGACGAGCTCCCTCTGTGCCTCGAGGGTGGTGGTCATGAGTGCGGATCCGCCGCAGACCTGTGCGCCGTTCTCCTCTGCTGCGTCCATGAAGTCCATCGCGGATGCGTCGGGACCGAGGTCGATGACGTTGTATCCCGCTCCGCGGAGCATCGCACAGCAGACGTTCTTCCCGATCTCGTGGATGTCCCCCTCGACGGTTCCCATGACGACGGTTCCCTTAAGGGACCCCTCTCCGGCCTCCATCAGGGGCTTGAGGACTGCGAGTGCTGCCTCCATGGTCTTGGATGCTGCGACGACCTGGGGGAGGAAGATCTCTGCTGCATCGAATTTCTCTCCGATGACTTCCATTCCCTTTCCGAGTCCCTCTCCGATGATCTCGGAGATGGGCATCTTTGCGTCGATAGCTGCCTGGGTTGCGGACTGGGCCAGTTTGATGTCCCAGGTCTCGACTGCCTTTTTCAGGTCTGCAAGAATTGCGTCGTTTGCCATTATATTCCTCCTTATCTGCCACAAGGGCAGTGCAGTGCATGTCAAGCATGCCATGCGGGCTTCCACCCCGCAACTGCAATGATAGCATCCGACTAGTCAGTATATATTACTTTCTATTTTCCGACTTTTGCCGTTTTTCATTTTATATAAAACTAACTTTAGCAAAATTAGAGCTGATTTTTTTAATATTTAAATATATCTATATGGGCCTTAACCCCCCTACACCTGATATATAAGTATTCTCTAATTTTTCGAATAATGGAGAATTTCTACGATTTAAATCAAAATTATAAGATTGTTATTCGAATTTCGTAATATGTGATACCAATATTGAACTAAAATCACCTGTTAACTCCATTTTTCACTTTGGTGCATTGTTGCCCCACCGAACTTGTTATTCAACCCTGATTGACAGAAAAACATCGGATCGTACCAGTGAATGAACAATCTCGGCTACAAATGGAGATCTTCCGATATGCAATAATTGGATGTTGAACCATCCATCCATAGTTACATCCAATAAGTGGATGGATGCAAGGACCTTATGCAACCAACACAGAAATTACACAAAGGACCGGTAATCCCGAATCGGACGTTGTCTGGAAAGGGATCGGAGAAGGAGTGCGACGACGAGTCCGACTCCCGACCCGTGCCGCCCCATCACACCACGGGACGCACTCCCGTAGCACAGCGGTTCGGGAATTTGGAGCAGGTCCCTTGTACATGATCGAGACGGGTTGAGGTCCGGTGAGATCCAGGTACCCGTAGCGCAGGGTGCGATCCACGACCCGATGGTGGGCATCGCCCATGGTACTTGATGCTCCACATCCGTTTCCATGATGCATCCGTACCTCGGACGGTTTTCAATGCCCCTCTGCGGAGACCCCGGTGTATCCGGAATAACGAGCATCCCGGTTCGGCGACAGGTACGACCCCTGGAGACATCGTCACACGATGTGATGATGACATCATGGACCGGACCATCGATGATCCGGACCTGTCCATCAGCATGACCCCGTGTGCAACTTCTGTTCATCGGAACGGATCCGATACGGACCCTCCTCTGATGTTCATCGCAGGGGTTTCCCCCCTGCATGCTCGTGGAGGATTCATCACGAAAGATGAAACACCGAACCGTTTGAAGGGTGGATCCGCCGAACCAGGGGGCTCGGATGTGTATATCGGATGCAAAAAGGTGGTGTGCCGGGCCGGAGCCCGGCTTTTAGAGTTTTCAGCTGACTCCGATCTCGGGGTCGTCGCTCCTGATGAAATCAGGTGCGTCGCTGCAGATGTCCTCATCCGCGATCTCGCCACGGGTCGCCTTGATGATGACACCGGTGATGAGACCGGTGACGATCGCGAAGACGAACACGATGGCTGCGGTGAGGAGGCTGCCGAAGGAGCCGACAACGATACAGACGAAGATCGCTCCCATCCATCCACCGACACCGTGGAGGTTGTGGACACCCATGACATCGAGGACTCCGAGCTTGCTGCAGAGCCAGGGCTGGAGGTAGATGAAACAGGTGGTGGACACTGCACCGGCGATGAGACCGATGAGGAGTGCTCCCCAGGGTCCGACGGACAGGAGGGGTGCTCCGATCGCGACGGGACCGCAGAGCATGGCGTAGGTGTAGACAAGGGGGTTGACCTTGCCCTGGAGGGCCATGCACATGATGTAGGTGCTGAGGATGGATCCGATACCGGCCATGTAGCAGGTGATGGTTGCCCAGGTGACATCCTGGAGACCTGCGAGGGAGGTAACGAAGGAGGGCCAGAGCATCCAGAGGAGCATGCTTGCGAGCCAGACGAAGGACACACTGTGGGTGGTCGTGTACATGGGCTCGTCGAATGCCCTCTTGTCGCGGATACCGAGTGCGACTCCGAGTCCGAAGTATGCTGCGCACATGTGGACGAGGATGGATCCTCCGGGGTCGGTTGCGGCACCGATGATGTCGAGGGGCATGATGACGTTCTCGACAACGGTGTATGCGATTGCGAACAGGACTCCAGCGAGGAGGTACTGCCACATCTTGCATGTTCCGAGGAACACACCGATCGCGATGACGAGGGTGATGGAACAGATGACCGCCTTGATGAGGAGGGTCTGGTTCCAGACAGCCTCGTAGCAGAACTGCTGGATTCCGAGGTAAACAACAAAGCTGGCTGCTGCGGAGAGGAGAACAGCGAGGCAGACTCCCCACTCGAACTTCTTGATGAAGAGCATCAGGAACGCAACAAGCATCAGCATAAACCAAACGTCAAGGTTCTTTCCAAACTGGAGTTCCTCCATGAGGAAAGACTCGGTTCCACCCACGAGGGGGGTCTGGAACCTCTCGGCAAGCGAAGCCGCATCGCCCATCTCGAGGAAGGTGAGAACCGCCGCGATGATGACGAAGACGAGCAGGGCTGCCAGTCCGATAGATTTCTTATTCATATGAATCCCCTTCTGTACTAAGTACATGTGGATCTGCGCTCAGGGGATCATCGGACATCAGACGGTTGACGAGGGCAACGATCTCCGATCCGGAGGCCGAATAGCCATCACCGCCGATCTCCTCCACCCATTCACGACTGCAGGGGGCACCACCGAATATCATGAGGACCTTGGAATCCGCGTCCCTGACCGCCCTGACTATGTTCTTCTGCATAACCAGGGTCGTGGTCATGAGCGCGGAGCCCCCCACGATGTCGGCGGAGTACTGCTCCGCTGCCTCCACGAATTTATCAGGAGACACATCCGGTCCGAGATCGATCACGTTGTAACCCGCTCCGCGAAGCATCGCGCAGCAGACGTTTTTGCCGATCTCGTGAATATCTCCCAAAACAGACCCCATGACGACGGTGCCACGGTACATGCTCGTGTCATGCGCCATGGTGGGCCCGATCATCTCGAGCGCCCCCTCCATCGTCTTCGCCGCGGCCATGACCTGGGGCAAGTATATCTTCGCCTCATTGAACAGGTCGCTGATCGTCTCCATTCCCTTCGCGAGTCCTTGCGACACAATAACTTCGGGAGCCAGACCCTGGTCTAAGGCGTCCTTGACGCTCTTCTCCATCAGGGCGTAATCCCAAGTTTCAACGGATCTCTTGAGGTCCTGCAGCACGGGGCAGTTTTCAGGCATAATGTCTACCTACCTTACGGTGTAAACACGTGCATTTTTCATCCGGTTGGGACTATATAAAACACGGTGTTTCAATCGTTAACATGGATAAGTAGGATGCCCCTTTTCCGACATCCGCTATCGGAAAACCCCGGAACCACGGTTCCGACAATATCCGCCGAAATCCCCAACCGGCTTTTTGCGACATCCATATGTATTTAATACTTTTGTTTTTAAACCATCTATTTTAAATATTATAAGTTTTAGGAACGACCAATCATCCGGAACGCCGGATCCGACTCCGGGAAACATGACCGGAATGGATTATGTCTCCGCCATGTGGACGGAAAGCGTATACGGGAGAACGATGGTGGATGAGGGTGTGTGACCGTGGCCGGAGCCACGGTCTTCTGGTTTGAAATCACTCGATTGCCGCGGAGGGGCACTCGTCGATGCATGCACCGCAGTCGATGCACTTTCCGGCATCGATGACTGCGATGTCGTCGCAGGTGATTGCTCCCTCGGGGCAGACGTCGACGCATGCTCCGCATGCGACACACTCGGACTCTTTAACGGATACCATTTTGATAACCTCGACCGTTGGAATTGGACGTGTCTATTTAATTCTTGTCGATAAGGACGCCCTAAACGTGAAAACGACGTCAGGTGACGCAGGTTCCCCTGCCGGGGGCCGAACAGTACCTGCGGAGGACGAGGGCGGAGACCAGCGCCATGGCTATGAACACGGCCCCACCGAACCCGAGGAACTCCACACCCGCCCCGTCGAACACCGCACCGGCGACGTACGATCCGGCGACGATCCCCACGTTGAACGCCATCGGGTTGATCGATGACGCCAGCGTCATCGCACCCGGGTAGTCCCTGGACGCCACGTCCATGATGGCCATCTGCGCCGAGGAGTTCATCAGGTACATCATCAGACCCACCGCCATCAGGAACGCCATGGATGCGACCGGGATGCCCGCCACCAGCGGCATGGACAGCATTACCAGGATCTGCACACCGAACGTTATGTGCGCCAGTCTGAAGCCCCCCATCCCGGAGAGCCTCCCTGCGACCAGGTTGCTGACCAGGCACATGACCCCGAACAGCATCAGCCCCGCACCCACCATGGACCCGTCCAGGCCGACCATGTCCTCCAGGATCGGCGTGATGTACGTGAAGATGCAGTATGAACCCCCGAACGCGAAGACCGTGACCATCGCACCGAGGATCACCCTGGGGTCCCTGACCAGGTCCGCGGCACCACCGGAACCCCCGGTCGGACGCTCCACGGACCCCGCCCCGTGGGGCACGGAGACCCACAGGAGGACCAGTGCCAGCACGGCCATGGCGAGGATCATCAGGAAGGCGGACCTCCAGCCGAACGACTCGGTGACGAGCGTCCCCAGCGGCAGACCCGCTATGGTCGACATGTTGAACCCGGCGTACATCCACGCCATCGAACCCGCCCTCGCCTCCGGGGAGACGACCTCGACCGTGATGGCGAGACCGAGTGAGAACAGGAACCCCGCCACAGCGGAGGTCGCTACACGTGACAGGAGCATGGACAGGTAGTCGGTGGCCAGCATGGACCACGCATCCACCAGGATGAAGAGCACGGTGAACACCACCATCACCCTGAAGCGGTTGAACCTGCCCATGACGGCCGCCACCATGGGCGTGAGGACGGCGTACCCGAGCGCGTAGACCGAGACCAGCCCGCCCACATCGGTGTAGGCGACCCCGAGACCCTCGGCTATGTCGGGGAGTATCCCCATGACTATGAACTCGCTGATCCCCAGGACGAAGGTGAGGAAGACCATGGCCACCACCGGAACCGGCAACGTCCCACGCATGCGGACCCCGACGCGACAGGTCCGATATTTAACTTTCAACCCGAATCGCGCGCACCCGCGAAACCTTTATAGATGGTACGGCATGGGCGTGACCATGCAGACCTATCTTGTCGAGAAGACCGAGAACTCCGTCACGATCGCGTTCAAGGACGCAAACCTGACACTCATCACACCCCTCATCGATAAACTCTACGACGATGCGACGGTCGAGCTCGTCAGGTACGTCGACAAGCACCCCGAGCTCTCCGACAGGACCCTCTACGTCCAGGTCAGCGAGGGCGACCCCGTGGCCGCCATCGCCAGGGCATCCGACGCCATCTCCAACTACTACTCCACCAAGGAGTGAATGACCTGTACCGCAGATGCGACACGGCCGAGGCATCCATCGGGATGCGCAACTACCTGTGCGACACCGACGGCACCGGGGGGCACCTGAAGACCATGCCGGAGGACTTCGTCGTCAGGGAGATCTCCGATCCCCCCAGGGCGAAGGAGAACGGGGACTACACCATAGCCACCGTCACGTGCCGCAACTGGGAGACCAACAGGCTCGTCAGGCTGATGTCGCGCTGCATGGGCGTGTCCAGGGAGAGGATAGGGTTCGCCGGCACCAAGGACAAGAGGGCCGTCACGACCCAGCTCATGTCCTTCCAGGGACCCCCCGAGATGCTCTCCAAGGTGGACCTCAAGGACGTCTCCATCACCGATCCGTACAGGGGCGCACGCGCAATACAGATCGGGGACCTGATCGGCAACGAGTTCGAGATCACCGTCAGGGACTGCACCATGTCCCCCGACCTCATCGCGGGCACCGTCGAGGAGGACCTGGCAACCATCAGGAAGGTGGGCGGGTTCCCCAACTACTTCGGGGTCCAGAGGTTCGGAGTCGTCAGACCCGTGACACACCTCGTGGGCGAGAGGATCGTCCGCGGCGACATCGAGGGTGCCGTCAGGACCTACATATCGTTCACCACCGACGAGGAGGAAGAGGAGCTCCGCGCCAAGAGGGCGGAGCTCGAGGGCTGCACGGACTGGGCGGGTGCGCTCGGCACCGTGCCCGAGAACATGTCCTTCGAGAAGACCATGATGGGCGTGCTCGCCGACGACCCCGACGACTGGGTCGGTGCCGTCGCGATCCTCCCCAACAACCTCCAGATGATGTTCGTCCACGCCTACCAGTCCTACTTGTTCAACGAGATGCTCAGCAGGAGGATGGACGCGGGTCTGCCGCTCAACCTCCCCGTGGAGGGCGACATCGTCATACCGCTGGACGGGAACAGGATCCCCCAACACGAGAACCCCATCCTCGCCACCTCGAGGAACATCGACCTCGTGACAAGGCAGGTCCGCGCCGGCAGGGCGTTCGTCACCATAGCGCTCTACGGATCGGAGAGCGTCCTCGCGGAGGGTGAGATGGGCGAGATCGAGAGGGCGGTCATAGACGAGCAGGGCCTCGAACCGGAGGACTTCGTCGTCCCCGAACTCCCCAGATGCAGCTCCAAGGGCGGCAGGAGGGAGATCCTCTGCCCCGTGAAGGACATCAGGCACGCGGTCACCGACGACGGCTACACCCTGGGATTCTCACTGCCCAAGGGCAACTACGCCACATGCCTCCTCAGGGAGTTCATGAAGTCGGAGATGCGCGACTACTGATCAGATCACCAGGGACCCGATCACACGGGCCTCGTAGATCCCGACCCCGCACTCCTCCATTATACCGTAGACGGTCATCCCCTTCGGGAGGTCCATCGACATCCTCGTGAGACGCGGGTCCGCCCTGCGGCCGACATCGTAGTGCATCACCTTGAACACGTAGGCCACCAGCCTCCTGGCGTCCTCCACGTCCCTGAAGCGCCCCTCCATGAATACGCGCTCCAACGGGAGCACCGGGTCGGACTCCAGGTCCCTCCACCCCATCCCGATGATGACATCGTGGGACAGGGCCTCCATCCTCGCGAACTCCTCCGTGTCGGGGTTTATCGGACCGTACTCCGGCCTCTCCGACAGGTACCGGGAGACGCGGACGGCGATGTCGGGTTCGATCCCGAGTGCCGTGAGCAGGTCCGGGTCGTCCAACGGCGTGTGCGTCGCACACGACCTGCGTATGGCCTTCTCCGCGTACCTCCTGACCACGTTGTCCGCGGTCTGTCCCGAGGTTCCCATGAGCTCCCCTGCCTCCGGACGATGGCCGCTGGACTCCAGCAGCCTGACCATCTGCACGGTGCTCTCCGCACCGGGGTTGGGGCACCTCCTGAACTGGTTGTATGTGGACAGCAGGGCCTCATCGTCGCACCTCCCGACGGCGATCTCCGCCCTGAGGAGTATCGCCCCGACCCTGAACGGGTCCCTGTGGAGGATGTTGGCCACATGGGCCTCCGCGGTGGCGTACTCCGACCTGTCGATGAGCATCCTGACCAACCTCTCCTCCACGCCGACGCGTGACGGATCCCTGGACACGACGATGCGGTAGTCCTCCGCGGCACGGACGGTGTCGCCGAGCCTCTCGTGGGCCTCCCCGCGCTTCAGGTGCACATCGGCGGAGTCCGCACCGTACACCACGGCGGTGTCGTACTCGGACACCGCGCCGCGGTCGTCGCCGAGGACCACGCGGAGGTCGCCCATGACCTCGCGGAGCCCGGGATCGTTCGGACTCAGCTCCAGGGCGGACTCGGTCACCGTGGCGGACGACCTGTAGTCGCCCATTGAGAACAGGACCCTCGCCTTGAGCGACGAGTACGACGGGTTGGTGGGGGACATGGGGATCAGACGGTCCACCGTCCTCAGCGCCCCCTTGTACTCGCCCGCCGCCAGAAGGGAAGATGCCATGGCGTACAGTGTGGTCGCATCCTCGACGGGGACGGACCTGTCCGTCCTCCTGACACCGGGAGCGGGCCTGTCCGACCCAGTGGTCCCGTCTATCCTGTCGGCCACGTCGGTCCTCCCGGCCATCCTGTTGACCTTGGATACGAAGCGCATGACGTCCGCATCGTCCGGGGCCATGGACTCCAGCCTGTCGCAGACCGTCAGTGCCGCATCCATGTCGCCACCCACGGCGAGGACCTCTGCCCTCGCCCTGAGGATGTGGATGGAATCGGGGTTCGATTCCGATGAGGCGTCAAGGACGGACAGCGCACCCTCGGTGGAACCCGTCTCGAGATGGCACTTGGCGAGCGCTATCGCCACCACCGGGACGGAGACCGCTCCGGGGTCGGACTCCCCCAGGGACATGGCCTCGGCGTACCTCCCCACCTCCGCCATGGCGCAGATCCTCTCCCTGAGGAGCAGGACGTTCCCGGGTTCGATCTCCGCGGCCATGTCCAGGAAGTGGAGGGCCTCGCGGTACATCGACCGGGAGGACAGTATCCTGGCCTTGCAGACCGGTGCGTATATGGAACCGGGGTCCAGCTCCATGGCGCGGTTGAGCGACTCCACCGCACCGTGCATGTCCCCGTTCCTCTCCTGTATGTGCGATTTGGATATCCAGTAACTTGGTTCGCCGAGGTCCAGCAGGATCGCCCTGTCGTAGGCATCGGCGGCGGACTCCAGGTCCCCGCGCGCCTCGTCGGCCATCCCCTTGGAGTGCCATATCTCGGGATCGTGCGGAGAGGCCTCCGCGGCGGACAGGAACGCCATCGAGGCGGCCAGGTGGTTCCCCAGCCCGTACTCCGCGTTGCCCCTCAGGCGCCTGACCATCGGGTCTCCGGGATGCATGGACTCCACGTCCCTGCAGACGGACAGCGCCTCGCGGTACATGCCGTGGGCGACGAGCGTGCGCACGGCGGACACGCAGTTGGGCAGACCGGGATCGGCCTTCATGGACCTACGGAGCACGGCCTCCGCGCCCTCGGGCTCCCCCTCGGATGCCAGCAGCTCCGCGAGGACGGACATGGACCCCGTGTCGGAGTGGTCCCCCTCGATCAGGCGCCTGCAGAGCTCGACGGCCTCCCCGGTCCTGCCGAGCTCCACGAGCACGTCCCTCAGGACGGTCTCGGCGCCCCTGTCGCCGGGTGCCCTCCCCAGGGCGCCGTTGCACTCCCTCTCCGCCGCCTCCGGGTTGCCGGACATCAGCAGGAGGCGCGCCCTCTGGACCCTCGCGGGGACGTTTCCGGGATCGCGTCTGATCGCCGACGACACCGCGGCCATCGCACCCGGCACGTCGCCGCGTGCGGACCTGGTGCACGACACGCAGGCCAGGACGCCGGGATCGTTCGGGTACATGCGCTCCAGGGACGACAGTATCCCCGCGGCCTCCGCGTGCATCGACGCCCCGGACAGCATGGAGACGGCGGCTATGTGGTCCCCCAGGTCCGTGAACTCGCTGTCCAGGTACGAGCGCAGGGAGTCCATGGCCTCCGCCATGTCCCCCGCCTCCATGTGGCAGCGGAGGATCCCGCGCATCACACGGACGCTGGTCTGCTCGGCGAGACCGTACATCTCCAGCGCACCCAGCGGGTCGCCGGACGCCAGGAGGGCCTCCGCCGCCTCGCAGACAACGAAGGACGGTGCCCCGCCGGAGGAGACCAGTCCCCCGTACATCCTGCAGGCCGAGTGCCAGTCGCCCTCGTCCGCCGCGATGCGGGCGGACGCGAGGATGAACTCGGGGTCTCCGGCCCTGTGGTGGGAGGATCCGGCCAGCAGGTCCGTGGCGGCGCTGCGGCTCCCCCTGAACCACTCGTGGTAGATGCGGTACAGCTCCTGCGCCCTCCCCTCGGAAGGGGGGTTGACCGGCCTGCCGCCATCCAGTATGATCTGTATGTTCTGCCTCTGGTCCCAGTCCGTCCCGTCCACGTCCCTGAGGACCGCGTACGGCTCCGGGATGGACGGGTCTATCTGGTACGCCCTCAGGGCCGAGTCGCGTGCGGCCTCCGGGTTCCCGGCTGCCACAGCGATCTCCATCGACACCAGGGCCCTGTTCAGGACCTCCCCCGACCTTGCCGACAGGGACAGGACCTCGGTCGCACCGCGGTGGTCCCCCTGGGCCAGCAGGAGACGGGCGGCGGCTACAGACGGGGTGCAGTCCGTGGCGCGGCTCCTCTGGACTATGCGCTCCAGGAGGTCGCGGGACGGTCTGGTGTCGGAACGGCCGAGGGCATCTATGAGCTCCGTGAGGATCGCGGGATGGACGCTGCCCTCCCTGGACACGACCTCGTCGCACAGGGGAGGCAGTCCCCCCGTGAACAGCCCCGTGATCCTGTGGATGCCTTCGCCTCTGATGCGTCTCCAAAGACGGAGGTCCTTCTGGTCCTGGAACACGGGGGTGCCGCTCATGTCCGGGGTATCCCCCGGTGCGTAGATAAACAGCTTGCCGGGTCCGGGTCCGGGGGATCGGGCCAGTGGAATCCAGCCTGTAGAAAGGTATTTATAGTTAGTAAAGATACAGGAGTTTTAGTGCAGCTGTGATCTAGCTGGTTAGGATCTGAGCCTTCCAAGCTCATTGCCCGGGTTCGAATCCCGGCGGCTGCACTCATCTCTTCTTCATTTCCTTATCTGTGGTTCCTATGTCGTTCCGAACCGTGTTTCCCACATCGATCCGCATCGGCAGATCCGTTCATTTTGCACGTGGCCCGTGAATCAGTATCGATCATCCCCATCCTGACCTCGGACGATGACGACCTGTCCCCGGCATGATTGACAGGGATGGATGACAGAAGCACCGCGGAACCAGGGGAAGCTTCCCCGGACCGCCATAGACGGTCCACGACCCCACCGGCGGAGGGTCCCGCGGCTTCAAGTGAGGAAACCTGACGCGAAGCGTCAGATCCCACCGGCGGTACCCCGTACGTTCTGGAGTATATAAGCGGTTTAGGATGAGGACGATGTAATGGCCGCCCACATCCAATATCCTACAGCCTTTTGTATGACATAACGAATGTTAAATCCATGAACGGAACCACCAAGGAGGCGGTCGCCCTGGGCATCGTGGCGATCCTGGCCTCGCTGTGCGTGTACGCGGCCGACTCCACCCCGCTCCGGTACGTGGACGGGAGCACCGTCCAGCTGGACGACCTGGACTGCACCCTGGACGGGACCCATGGCGCGTACATCGACCACGGACTCGGTACGGGGACGGCTGAGATGGTGCTGGACCTCGACGCCGACGACGGGACCCTCGTCATGCGGGTGTCCGTGGAGGGGGACCTGCACGTCATCGGGATGAGGTTCGTCCACGACATCACCGGGACCCGCATCACCGGCTCCGACACCGACTACCGCATCTCGTCCGGCCCAGACGACCACACCCTGGTCTCACAGATGGACGGGGGAGGATCCGGCCACACCGTGTGGACGTTCGACGACCCAGGTCTGCTGGACGGACACCACTCGGTCGGGATCACCCTCGTGTTCGGCCTCGACAGCACCTCCGGTCCGGTGGGGTTCGACACCGAATGGACCCTCGAGGTCGTGGAGGACGGGGAGCTTAACACCTACACCGGGACCGTGATGGCGACCATCGTCCAGTCGGCATGACGCATCCGCCGACCGACCGGACGGTCAACGGTTATACCCGCACGCCGATACGGAGGGCATGATAGGAAGGAAGGTCTCCATAGACAGGGAGAAGTGCGACGGATGCGGGCTCTGCGTCACCGCGTGCCACGAGGGCGCCATCCAGATGGTCGACGGCAAGGCCGCCCTCGTCAGGGCGGACGTGTGCGACGGCCTGGGCGACTGCCTGCCGGCGTGTCCCCTGGGTGCGATCTCGTTCACCTCCGGGGAGATCGGGGGATCCCCATGCATCATGGCGGAACCCGGGTACCAGTGGCCCATACAGATCGGTCTCGTGTCGCCGGTGTCGTCCTTCTTCAGGGACACCCTCGTCATCGCCGCGGACTGCACCGCGTTCTCGACCGACGACTTCAGGGACAGGTTCATCAGAGGGAGGCCCGTGATCATCGGGTGCCCCAAGCTGGACGACAGGTCCCGTTTCGACAAGATCGCCGCAATACTGTCCGAGAACCCGGTGAACAGGGTCGAGGTCGTCAGGATGGAGGTCCCCTGCTGCAGGGCTCTGGTCAACCTGGTGAGACAGGCCGCACATGGGTCCGGCAGGGACGTGGAGGTCGTGGAGACGGTGATCTCCCGCAGCGGCGCGGTCCTCTGACCCTCAGATGATCTCCGGGGCGGGTCTCCTCCCCACCAGAATATCCAGATCGAAGAGGAGCACCCCGTTCTCTGTCGCATACTCCACCAGTTCATCGGTGAAACCGGATACGGAGAATAGTGCGAACCTGCTGTTGTACGATCCTTTCAGGGACTCCACTCTGCCCTTCAGGGTGTTGAATGTGCCGAAGCCCATAGGCGCGTTGGTGTACTTGCATTCCCCGAACAGGTTTATGCGGTCGTTGCCCCTGCGTATGATCGCAACCACATCGATATCCGCATCCTCCATCAGGATGCGTCCGTCATCCTCCACCACGGGTGAGCCCCCCTTTATTATGGGTGCCGGCCCCCACCAGGTACCGATCATGGAACATGTGTAGCACTTGGATACGAAATCCCTACAGTACTGTTCGAACACCTTCCCGAGATGCGATGACACGAGTTGGGAGAAGCCCTCATACACATCCCCGGAACAATTCTCCAGAACCGTCCTGTTCCTATCCACCACGGAGTAGTAGAACGATGTCATGGGATCCGCGATCTCGTACATCTTGGACTTCTTTGGTTTCAACATGCAGTCCACCTTCCTCACCATGTCCGTGGTCATGAGGATGTCCATGCATCTCGTGAGTTCCGTCTCGCTTATCCCCGTGCGGTTGCGTATCGCCCCATACGCATTGTCACCGGCCACTATGGATTTGAAGATCGAAGATATCTCCGGGCCCCTGCCCCTCACCTCTGTGGATATTGTATGGAGTATGTCGCTCTGTATGAATCCGAATCTGTTGAGTATGTACCTGTTCATGGATTCCCGGAAGCCGTGATCCCCCACCAGGGAGTGGTATGCTGTGATTCCCCCCAGCACCAGGTACAGGTTCAAGAGATCGCGATCCGGAACGGATGGATGGAAACCACGCACCTCCTCCAATGAGAACGGTTGGAGGTGGATGCAGAACATGAAGCGACCGAATAACGGTTTATCTGTCCTGAAGACCTCATCGATCATGAGCGAGATGGAGGACCCGCATACGATCACCATGGCGTCGGTGTCCCTGACCAATCTGTCCACAAGATGCTGGAGTTCCGATGCCGCGGGTTTGAATCTGGAGGTCAGATACGGTAGCTCGTCGAAAATCACAACCATCCCCTTCTCGGATGCACATATCCCATAGATGACATCCATGGAATGGCGCATACTCGGACTCTTGACCTCCGTACCCGTATGATCTGAAAGTACCTTATCCAGAATCTCGAGATTAGTTGCCGGGAGAGCATCATCGAACTCCACGAACAGATTCGGTTTATCCGATGCGAACTCCGCCAACAATGCCGTCTTACCTATACGGCGACGACCGTAGATCATACAGGTCTTGATACGCTCCTCACGGTAGACACGTTCCAGATGCGATAGCTCCGACTCACGACCTATGAACCCGTTCATGATGGTACGGCATCCATCTCCGTGTTCAAATATTTTACAACCAAATTTGAATGTAATAATTTTTACAACCAAAAATGAATGTAATAATTTTTACAACCAGAATTGGTTGTAAACACCGTTATCAGAAACCGGCATCAGCACCACGGTCAGCACCTGTGTGTCTTGATCATCCAGTAGCACAGGCCGAAGAACAGCGCCGTGTACGCCAGCAGGATGGCCACCGAATCCAACGGGATGCCCGTGTCGAGCATGAACCCCCTCACCAGCTGGCTGACATGGGTCAGCGGGAGGAGGTACACCACGTACGCGGCGAACGCCGGCAACGCGGACACGTTGAACAGGGTCCCGCAGAGGAAGGTCATCGGGACGATGACTATGCTTGTGAACAGGGACAGCTTCTGCGTCTTGTTCGTGACCATGCCGGCGAGGAGCCCGAAGAGGGAGAACGTCAGGCTCGCGAGGACCACCACACCCATCGCGCCCAGTGAGAACTCCACCGACGGGGAGAGGATGCATCCGAGACCCATTATCACTGTGCAGCACACGACGGCGCGTATCACGCCGGAGAGGGTCTTCCCCAGTATGACCGAGGTTATGTGCACCGGGCAGAGCAGGAGCTCGTCGAAGCTCATGTAGAACAGCCTCTGGACCAGGATCTTCATGGCGACGGTGCTGAACGTCCCCGACAGCGTTGCCAGGGAGATGATGCCGGGGATGATGAACGCCAGGTACTCCGAGGAACCGCCCTCCATGCTCCCGCCGAGTCCGTATCCGAACGCCAGGAGGTACAGGATGGGTCCGACCAGACCGGTCAGCAGGACCTCCACCACGTTCCCCCTGAGGTAGCACAGGTCCCCCCACGCCACGCGGTACGTCTCGTCCAGGATCGTCAGGGGGTTCGTCATGCAAGTCCCCCCTCGCCGGTGAGCTCCAGGAACACGTCCTCGAGCGTCGTCCTGCGGACGTTGAAGAAGAAGTCCAGACCCTCGGTGTACCCACGTGCGGCCTCGCGGTCCGGGAAGTGGTGCTTGGTCACCCTCCCCTCGTGGTCCGTCACGTCCACGGTCACGTTCCCCACCATGGCCCTCAGCTCGTCGACGGTGCCCATGGCCACCAGACGGCCGCGGTTGATGATGGCCACCCTGTCGCACAGGGACTCCGCCTCCTCGATGTAGTGGGTGGTGAGGAATATCGTGGTCCCCCTGCGGTTCAGCATGCGTACCAGGTCCCACAGCATGTGACGGGAACGGGTGTCCAGTCCGGCGGTGGGCTCGTCCAGGAACAGGACGGACGGCTCGTGGATTATGGAGCAGATGATGGATGCCTTGCGCTTCCATCCCCCGGAGAGGTTCTCTATCCTGCGGTCCATGTAGTCGCCGAGCTCGAGGATCGACGCGGTCGACTCGATGCGTTCCGTCATCTCGGAGCGGGGGATCTTGTGGAGCATCGCATGGTGCCTCAGGTTCTGGCGGACGGTCAGGTCCTTGTCCAGGCTGATGTGCTGCTGCGCGATGCCTATGCACGAGCGTGCGGCGATGTAGTCGTCCTCCGTGTCGTGACCGTCTATGGTCACGCTCCCGGAGGTCGGTTTCTGGATCGTGGTGACGGTGCGTATGGTCGTGGTCTTCCCGGCGCCGTTGGGCCCCAGGAAACCGAATATCTCCCCGCGGCGGACATCGAACGATATGCCGTCCACCGCCGTGAAGTCACCGAAACGGACCACCAGGTCCCTCACCTCGACTATGTCGTCCGGAACGCCGTCACACATGCTATCGGACACGTCGATCGGGGTATGAGTATTTCATGATTGGCATATACATCCAATAATGTCCCCCTCCCCTTTATTGATATTATAATATAGAAAAAGGGGGAATGGTGTTTGTGTCCGGGGATGTTGCCATCTCAGTCCAGCGGACCGTCGACCCCGAACCGGGTGGAGCCCGTCGGGAGCACGTACACCGTGCCCTCCTCCGTGACGACCTTCACGCGTATGTCGAAGACCTCCTGTATGGACTCCTCCGTGACGACCTCCTCGGGGGTGCCGTACCTCAGGATGTGTCCCCTGGACAGGAGCAGTATCCTGTCGCAGAACCTCGTGAGGAGGTTGATGTCGTGCGATGCGATCAGCACGGTCAGGCCCTGCCTGCTGAGGTTGCGGAGGATCTCCATGATCTGGACCTTGAACTTGATGTCCAGGTGAGCACTGGGCTCGTCGACCAGGAGTACCTTCGGGGTCTGGACCAGGCCCTTGGCGAGGAGGACGCGGGCCCTCTCGCCGCTGCTCAGCTCGTGGAGCCTCCTGTTGGCGTAGTGGGCTATGCCCATCCTCCACATGGCCTCGTTGATCAGCTCCTCGTCGTGCTCGTCCTCCCACCATATCGTCTTGATGAACGGGGAACGGCCGAGGGCGACGTAGTCCCTGACGGAGAGCGAGAAGTCGACGGACGTGTCGGCAGGGACTGTGGTGCATATCCTGGCGATCTCACCCATGGACAGTTCCATTATGTCCTCGGAGTCGATCTCGATGGTCCCACCGGAAGGTTTGTGGATCTTGTTGATGCAGCGCATCATCGTGGTCTTCCCGGAACCGTTGGGGCCCATCAGGGCGACGAACTCACCGGGCATTATCTCGAAATCTATGTTCTTCAGAGTGCCCTCGTCGGAATAGCTGAACGCCATCTCGGACACTTCGAGCATGGCTGCATCAGAGTGCATAGCGTTTACCCTCCTTGACCATGAGGTAGATGAAGAACGGCACACCGATTACGGAGATTATAGCCCCGATCGGCAGTTCCCCCACGGTGAAACTCTTGCAGAACACATCTGCGACCAAGAGCACGACGGATCCGACGACGATGCTCGTGGGCAGGAGCACCCTGTTGTCCCCTCCGATGATCATCCTGCACAGATGCGGCACGATCAGTCCGACGAATCCTATGACACCGCAGAATGCGACGCAGAAGGCGGTCAGGACCGCAACCAGGATCAGCATGTTCCTCTTGAACCTCCTTGCATCCAGTCCGAGGTACCTCGCCTGATCCTCCCCGAGCAGCATCATGTTCAGTTTGCGTGCATGAACCATGATGATGACCAGGATGACCGATATGCACACGGTACAGAGGATCGCCTCCTCCCACGATGTGTTGGCGAAGCTCCCGAACATCCAATCCGTGATCTTGTGCATGTCGTCCGCGTTGGTGGACAGGATCAACGTCGTCCCGGCACTCAGCCCCATACCTATGATCGTTCCACCGAGGACGTAGCTCATCGCCTTCCCGCCCGCGGACTCGGCGACAGTCATGGTCAGTATGAATGCGAGGACGGCCCCTATGACCGCGGCGACCGGCATGACCCAGATGGAGGCGACGGATGTCGCGACTGCTGTGCCGAGCGAGACCAGGATCACGGCGAACGATGCCCCCGACGACACACCGGTCACATACGGATCGACCAGGGGGTTGTGGATCAACGCCTGCATGACCGCTCCGGCAACTGCGAGTCCCGCACCGACCATTATGACGAGCAGGGAACGGGGCATCCTGAGATGGTATATCACCTTCCCACTCATCTCCTCGGGGTTGCCGCCCGTCATCACGATCTCCACCAACTGATGGAAGGATTCTGTGAAGGAGACCGGATACGACCCCATGGTCAGGGAATACACGTAGGTCACCATTATGGCGACGATCCCCGCTATTATGATCACTGTGGACCTCTTCCGGATCGTCCTGATGCCGACGTTCCTCCCCATGACCTCCTCACGGAGTCTGGCCTCGTCATCCGTCATTGGAAAACCCCGTTGGGGTGGGGGTCACCCCCCTTGTGTTTAGGCGGCCTCCTTGAGCCACTCTATGTTCTCCCTCCACTCCTTGTCATCGACGATGTTGGGGAGCCCGGAGTCGTTGACCGCACCCTGGATCAGGGACGGCAACAGGGCGTATCCTTCGACCATGTGCACTGTGGAGTAACCGCTGGCACGGAACGGGCCGTACTCGAGACAGTAGAAATCACCGTTCTTGATGGCATCGATGGACCCCATCACGGGATCCGCCTTCCACTGTTCGATGATGGGTGCCCAATCAAGCATGGATCCCATGTCCTCGAACACTATGACGTCAGGGTCAGCGGCCGCTATGTCCTCATAGGATATGGAGAAGAAGGAGTCCGAGGTCTTGAATGCGTTGGTATATCCCGCGCTCTTCATGGCCTGGACCATTCCGCCATCACCGTAACCGTAGATGTATCCGGGCATGTAGCAGACCGCAGCGAACGTCACGGACGCGTTCGCACTCTCGTCGAACCTGTCGTCGATAGCCTTCAGTGCCTCGTCGATCTCGGAGCATATGTCCTCGGCTCTGTCTACGGCACCCAGTGCCTTGCCGAGCATCATGTAGTTGGATTTGATCACATCGAATCCGGAATCCGCATCCAGAACGATGACATCGACACCGACCTTCTGGATATCCTTCATCTTGTTGATGTCGGAGAGCTGATCCTCATCCATGATCACGAGTTCAGGGTTGGCTGCGAGAACATCCTCTACGGCCCATGACCACTTACCGATGTCGGCGACCTTTCCACTCGCCATATCGGCCTCTATCGTCGCAGGATAATCGAATTCCAAATCGATTCCGTACACATCGCTGAAGACATCATAGATGCCTGCATTGCTGGTCGCTCCGACCAGGTTCGCCCTGAATCCGAGATCGCAAAGTATCTCGGTCGGCACGGCTGAGGTGCTGACTATCCTCTCAGGTACACCGTCGAGTTTCACCACATTGCCCATGGCATCGGTGATCTCCGCCGGTTGATCCACATCATCGTCACCTGACATGACGTACCAACCGACACCCACCGCTGCGATGAGGAGGACGGCGACGACGCCGATGACTATCGTCTGATTCTTTTCCATGGCATTTCACCTATTGGATGTATTATCCAACTAATCATCCACTCCAGGGTTATATTAACTTAATCCGCCCCGAAGTTATGTAAAAACCGTACAGAATCATCCAATTCCCAGAGCCTTTAACTATCGACCACAACGGATGGGAACGATACCTGTCAGATGAACACGGGAATACTGAGTTTGAAACAACACGATTCTCCCGGTTCCGCGCCAGATGCATCCGTTTTACGCAGGATTATGCGGTCAGTTTTATCCTCCAACTGTTGGATATATATTCCAATATAAAACTCACAAAACCCAGAAGGTGAGATCGTGAGAGACAGACCGGTATACCCGTTCACAGCCATAGTGGGCCAGGAGCCCATGAAGGAGGCCCTGATCCTGAACACGGTGAACCCCCTGATAGGTGGCGTTCTGATCCGCGGGGAGAAGGGGACCGCCAAATCCACAGCGGTGAGGGCCCTGGCGGGACTCCTCCCGGACAGGGACGTGGTCCGCGGATGCCCGTGCTCCTGTGCCTGGGGCGACGACGGCAACATGTGCCCCGAGTGCCGCGAGAGGGCCTCGGACGGCTCCCTGGAGATGGAGACCGTGCCCATGAGGGTCGTGGAACTTCCCCTCAGCTCCACCGAGGACAGGGTGGCGGGGACGTTGGACATCGAGCACGCCATCACGACCGGGCGGAAGAGGTTCGAACCCGGGGTCCTGGCGAAGGCCAACGGCAACATCCTGTACGTCGACGAGATCAACCTCCTCGACGACCACATAGTCGACCTGATGCTCGATGCCGCGGCGATGGGCGTCAACTTCGTGGAGAGGGAGGGTGTGTCCTACAGCCACCCGTCCAGGTTCATCCTCATCGGCACCATGAACCCCGAGGAGGGGGACCTGAGGCCCCAGCTCCTGGACAGGTTCGGCCTCATGGTCGACGTGGTATCGGAGAAGGACGAGGACCGCAGGACGGAGATCCTGCTCAGACGCATGGAGTTCGAGAGGGACCCCGAGGGCTTCTCCGAGGACTACAGGGGATCCCAGGAGGAGCTGAGGGACAGGATCCGCGATGCACGTTCACTCGTGTCCGAGATCGAACCGGGACCCGACGTGCTCCGCGCCGCCGTGAGGATCCCCCTCCACCTGGACGTGGACGGGCACCGCGCGGATCTGACCCTGGTGAAGGCCGCGGTCGCGCACGCCGCGTTCGAGGGGAGGATCGAGGTCCTGCCCTCGGATGTCGTCCACGTGTCCAACCTAGTCATGCCCCACCGCATGAGGCGCAACCCGTTCCAGGAATCGAAACTCGACCTGGACGAGCTCGGCACATGGGCGAGGGAGCAGTTCCGGGTCGGATGACGATGACGGGTTTCTCCGGCATCGTCGGCAACGACACCGCCAAGCTGGCGCTCAGATGCGCCCTGTGCTCCGACAGCATACGCTCCGTCCTCATCTGCGGTCCCCGTGGGACCGGGAAGTCCGCACTCGCATCATCCGTCGGGGGGATCTCCGGCGGGAGGGAGGTCGTGAGACTCCCCCTCGGTGCGACCGAGGACCGCATATTCGGGGGCCTGGACATCGAGGACACCATCGGGACCGGGCGCAGCCGCGGGGGCACCAGCATACTCAGGAGGTCCCATGGGAACATCCTGCTCGTGGAGAACGCCAACCTGCTGCAACCCCATGTCCTGCACCACATACTGGACGTCACGGAGAACCGTGTGAACGTGGTGGAGAGGGAGGGGATCTCGGAGGTGCACCCCTGCGACCACACCCTCGTGGCGACGATGGACCCGTCGGAGGGCGCCCTGCCGGACAACATCCTCGACAGGTTCGACCTGTGCGCCTTCACGCACACACTCGGCGACGAGGACTCCAGGGTCGAGGCCCTGGTCTCCAACCTCCGCGGGACGGACGTCACCGGGGAGGATGATGGGCTGTGCCGGACCATCGCCGACGCAAGGGGCAGGTGCAGGTTCGTCCACATACCGGAGGGCTACTACCGCGCGGTCACCGAGACCTGCCGGGACCTGGGGGTCATGGGGCACAGGGGCGATGTGGCGGTCATGAACGCCGCACGTGCCGTCGCGGCGCTGAAGGGACATGCGACCGTCGACCTGGAGGACCTCCGCGACGCGGTGTCCGTAAGCCTCGAGCACAGGCGCAACGACCTCGACGACATGCGGAGGGAGGAACCTGAACCCCGGGATCCGCCGGAGAGGTCCGACGAGCAACCGGAGGACGACCGCCCACGCGACGACGGGAACGGGTCCGAGACGGACCCCGGACGCACGGACGATGGCGGCGACCTGCCCGACACGGACGTCCCGCCCCCTCCACCCGGGGGACCCCCGTCGGGGGAGGAGGTGTTCTCCATAGGGGACCGCCTGTCCCTGATAGACTACCTGTCCCTCGCCGACGACGGCTACAGACACGGCCGCTCCGGCAGGCACGCACCGGTGGAGTCCGAGGACCCCTCCGGGAGATGCGTCGGCTACCGCATGCCGCGCGGGCGCCCACGCGACATAGCGCTGGTCCCGAGCATCAGGATGGCGGCGCCGTACCAGCCCTACAGGGTCCACGACGGCCTCGCACTCGTCCTCGAACGCGGGGACCTCCGCGAGAAGGTCCGCACCAGGAGGAGCGGGAAGGACGTCCTGTTCCTGGTGGACGGCAGCGGGTCCCTGGGGGCCCAGAAACGCATGGTCGCGGTCAAGGGCGCCGTCCTCTCCATACTGGAGGACGCGTACCGCAGACGCGACCGCATAGGCATGGCGGTCTTCAGGAAGGACTCCGCGGAGGAGGTCCTGCCCCTGACCAAGAGCACCGCCACCGCCTACAGGGCGCTGCAGGCGATCCCCACGGGCGGCAGGACCCCGCTGACACGGGGACTGATGTGCGGACACGGGATCCTCTCGTCCAGGGGGAGCACCGATGCAGAACCCGTCATGGTCATACTGTCCGATGGACGCTGCAACGTGTCCGTCGACCCCGGCAGGAGACCGTTGGAGGAGATGCTCTCGACGGCCTCCGCCCTCTCATCCACTGAAACGCGCTTCATCGTGGTCGACACCGAGACCGGGAGGAACGGACTCGGACTGGCACTCGACCTCTGCAACGCCCTCGGGGGCACATACCTCCGTCTGGAGGAACTCGACGCGGACCGCCTGACCAGGTCGGTGCGGGGCGTCATATGGGAGTGATTCTATGGTGAACATCCATGTCAACGGACCCTCCGACGGACGCGAGCCCGTCAGGGTCGTCTACCTCAGCGTTATGAACAGGGACGCCGCACTCATCGGCAGGGCGTTCTCGGAGATGGCCGGGATCCCGGTCCCGATGAGGCTCGTCTGCGCCGATTCCGAGGAACTCGATTCCGACGAGGAGGGGTTCGTGGGGTTCCTCCACGAGGTCCGCGAGGCGGACCTGGTGATCGCCAAGCTCCACGGCGACCAGTCGTACTTCAGGAAATGGGACAGGATGATGGATGTCGTGGGGAGGGGTTCCATCGACTTCCTCTACGACGGCGCCCTGGAGGAGCTCAACGACGACCACAGGCACATGTTCAGGCACACGGACGAGGACTGGCTCCTCATGCGCACCCTCGCGGAGATCGGCGGCAGGGAGAACCACGAGTCGATGATCCTGTGGATCCTGAACCGCATCGCCGGTGCCGATGTGGGGATCCGCGGACCCACGCTCAACCGCACGGAGGGCGTGTTCCATCCGGACTGGCCGGAGGACACGGGGTTCGACGAGTACATCTCATCCCTCGACCCGTCCAGACCCACCGTCGCGGTTATGATGCACCAGACATCGTGGCTGAAGGACAGGCGCAAGCCCGTGGTGGACCTGATACGCAGGCTGGAGGAACTGGGTGCCAACACCCTCCCCGTGTTCTTCACCTCGGCCCCGAACGAACTGTCCGGGAGCATCGGGATAGGGGAGGTCGTCGACAGGTACCTCCGGAGGGACGGGCGCCCGATCGTGGACACCGTGGTGTTCACCACCGGTTTCTCACAGGTGTGCATGAACAACGTGTCCGCGGACACCGTCCCCAGGAACTTCTTCGAGGACCTGGACGTCCCGGTCATACAGGCGATGACCCTGAGCCGTCCCGTGGAGAGGTGGATGGCGGACGGCATAGGACTCAGCTCCATGGAGCTGGGCAGCGCCGTCATATGGCCGGAGTTCGACGGGCAGATGATATCCGTCCCGTCCTCCTTCAACTACAGGGATCCGGACGGGGTCTACCGCAGCGACTCGGTCCCGGACAGGGTGGACAGGATAGCCACCCTTGCCGTCGCATGGGCGGAGCTGAGACGCAAACCCGTGTCCGAGAGGAGGGTGGCGATCCTCCTGAACATGTACCCGCCGACCAACGACCGCATCGGAGGGGCCTCCGGACTGGACTCCCTGGAGAGCGTCCGGAGGTGCCTCATCGCCATGAGGGACACCGGGTACACGGTGGACGACATCCCCGCCGACGGCAACTCCATCGTGGGGAGGCTCATGGAGGGGGTCACCAGCGACACGCGCTGGATCCCCGAGGACGAGCTGGAGTCCAGGTCGCACACCGTCATACCCACGGAGACCTACCTGGGGTGGTACTCGGGACTGTCGGAGAAGGCGAGGGCGGGCATCGAGGTCAGCTGGGGCGAACCGCCGGGCGACATATCGACCTGCGGTTCCGGGTTCCTGGTCCCCGGGTACCTGGACGGCAACGTGTTCATCGGCATACAGCCGAACCGCGGACAGCACGAGCAGGCGGAGAAGCTGTACCACGACCCGTTCGTGGTCATGCCGCACCAGTACCTCGCGTACTACAGGTGGCTGAAGCACGGGTTCGGGGCGGACTGCATCATCCACATGGGGACCCATGGGACGCTGGAGTGGCTCCCGGGGAAGGGGAACGGGCTGTCCTCGGACTGCTACCCCGACGTGGTCCTCGACACCATGCCCAACATCTACCCTTACATCATCGACGACCCCGGGGAGGGGGTCCAGTGCAAGCGCAGGACGAACTCCGTCCTGATAAGCCACATGTGCCCGTCCATGACGAGGGCCGGCAACTACGACGAGCTCATGGCCCTGGAGGGGACCCTGCAGGAGTACCTGAACTCGCGCAGCACCCTGCAGCAGTCGAAGCGCAGGGTCCTGGACGAGAGCATCCTAGAGAGGGTGGCCGAACTGGACATGTTCGCAGAGCTCGGGCTCCAACCCGACTGCACCCCCGAAGACGTGGATGCCATCGTCGACGAGATCTACGATTACATAGCGGACCTGAAGGACGCCGTGATCAAGGACGGCCTCCACGTGCTGGGGGAGGTCCCGGAGGGGGAGCGCCTCAGGGAGATGGTCTACAGCCTGTGCCGCCTCCGCAACGGGGACGTCCCGTCCCTCCGCGGATGCGTGTGCACGGCGATGGGCTACGACCTTGACGCCCTCCTGGACTCCCCCTCCTCCGTGGACCCCTCCACCGGGACGACGTTCGGTTCCATCCTCGACGGGGTCGACGGGGCGTTCAACGGACTGATCGACACCATGGACGGACTAGGGTTCGACGAGGTGGCGTGCGTGGATGCCGCCCGCGGGACCTTCGGGGACCTCGACGGGGGGATGGAGCGCTCCATCAGGTACGTGTGCGGGACCGTGTTCCCCGGGATCATGGCCATGGGGGACGAGATCGGGAACCTCCTGGTCGGCCTGGACGGACGCTACGTTCCCCCGGGGCCGTCCGGTTCCCCGACCCGCGGGAACGCGCACCTCCTGCCCACCGGACGCAACATCTACTCGATCGATCCGGACGCCATCCCATCGGAGGCCAGCTGGAGGGTCGGCTCCCGCATGGCGGAGGACATGGTGTCCCGCTACGTGGAGGAGAACGGCAGGTACCCCGAGAACGTGGGGATCGTCGTGTGGGCCACGGACACCATGAAGACCTACGGGGACGACGTCGCGTACATCCTCGCCCTGCTGGGGGTGAGACCCACCTGGGGCACCGTCGGCGGGAAGGTCACCGGCATGGAGGTCATCCCCCTCGAGGAGCTGGGACGTCCGAGGATCGACGTCATGCCCCGCATATCCGGTTTGTTCCGCGACTCCTTCCCGAACCTCACGGAGATGCTCGTGGACGCCCTGGCCATGGTGGCGGCACTGGACGAGTCCGAGGAGGAGAACTACTACAGGAAGCACCTGGAGGAGGACATCAGGAGGTTCATCGACCAGGGGCTCATGCCCTCGGAGGCACGCGACCTCGCCGGGATCAGGGTCTTCGGGGATCCGCCCGGACAGCACGGCTGCGGGGTCTCCGTCCTGATCGCATCGTCGAAGTGGGACAGCCTCGACCAGATAGCCGAGACCTACGCCACCTGGGGATCGCACGCCTACGGCGGTGGGTGGAAGGGCGAGAAGGTCCCACTCGCGTTCAAGATGCGCCTGGGATCGCTGGACGTCACGGTCAAGAACCACAACGACAGGGAGTTCGACCTCCTGGACATCGACGACGACTACGACAGCCTCGGCGGCATGAACGCCGCCGTCAGGACGTACGGCGGGCACACCCCGGTCACGTTCATGGGCGACAGTTCCGACGTGGACCGTCTGAGGACCCGCACCCTGGAGGAGGAGACCGCGTACGTCATGAGGAGCAGGGTCCTGAACCCGAAGTGGGCGGAGGGCCTGAAGCGCCACGGGTACAAGGGCGCCATGGAGCTCTCCAAGCTCACCGAGTACATGCTGGGCTGGAGCGCCACATCGGACTCCATCGAACCCTGGATGTTCTCCTCCGTCACGGACATGTACATCCTGGACGAGGGGATGAGGGAGTGGATCGCCGAGAACAACCCCGATGCCCTGAGGGAGATGATCGACGACATGCTCGAGGCGGTCCACAGGGGGCTGTGGGATGCCGACGAGGACACCGTCCGCGAACTCACGGACCTCTTCCTCGAGACCGAGGGGCTCCTCGAGGACATGTCCGGGGGTGAGTGACGTGCTCGACTGGAGGGAGGTACTCGCTGTCGAGGAGCCGGGCGAACGCAGATGGTTCGGCGACATGTGCGCCGGGGTGACGCTCCACAGGCAGGGCAGGTCCCTGATCGCCCTGATGCCCGACGGCGGCTTCAGGTGCCTGTCCACCGGGTTCTTCAACGGAGGGTACACGGACTCCCCGCAGGCGGTGGTGAACACCACCAGCCTGGGAGGGGACGTGGAATGGGAGATGATGGGTCTGCCCAGGGAGGTCCACGACGAGTGCACCGCGATGTGCATAGCGAAGATCGGTCTGGACACCTCCCGGACCGTGGGTCTGGGGACGGCCGCCAACATGGACAACGCGTACCTGGTCAACGGGGAGGCGGACGACGGGACCCCCGTGTCCGTGGTCATGACAGGGGGCGTGAGGGGCAACGGCGGACGTGCCGGCGATCCCGCCGGGTTCGACGAGATCGAGAGGTACTACCACAGGGAGGGCACCATCGTCACGATCGCGGTCATCGACGCCGTGCTGTCGGACAGCGCACTGCTGGACGCAGTTTCCCTGGCGACGCAGGCCAAGAGCTGCATCCTCCAGGAGCTCATGGCGAGGAGCCTCTACAGCAGGGGCTACGCCACCGGTTCCGGGACGGACCAGGTGGTCGTGGTCTGCAGGTCCGGCCCGTCCGGGACACCCGTGGGGTCCGTGCGCATGGATTCCGACATCGGACGGGAGCTGTGCCTGTGCGTCAGGAGGGCCCTCCTCGGCACGTTCGACCTCCAGTCCGGTATGACGGCGGAGACGCAGTGCGACCCGTTCGTCACACTGTCGAGGCTGGGTGTGGACATGCCCCGCATACGGGACGAGATACGTTTCGGGGCCACCATGTCGTCCCTCCTCGAGGCGGAGGGCATCCTCAGGCGTGATTCACGCCTGACGGCGATGACGCTTCTGGCGGCCCATCTCGACGACGAGGTCCGCAACGGGTGCATCCCCGCCGGGGACGCCCTCTCGTTCGTCAAGGACCGCATAGGCGGGGCGCTCCTCGCCGGGATCCGGACGGATCCCGTCCTGGACCTGAGACTGGAGAGGACCGAGGACATCGCGCACCACATGAGCCTGGTGACGGCCATACTGATCCAGCACACCGCCAGGGGGCTGATGGCATGACAGGGGGCACCGGTTTCACCGTGGAGCGGACGACCGACCGCATCGACATCGTGTTCGAGGCGGGACGCTTCGACGCGCTCTCTACCTCCCCGGGTACGGGACTCGTGGGGTCCGTCGCGGGGATCTCGGTCGGGGGTGCCGGACCTACGGGGGACGGATGGATGCGCCTGGACCCCCATTCACCCGTCGGATCCACCTCCGTGACGACACTGTCCAAGGGACGCAACACCGTGACCTGCATCTGCTCGTCGGACATGACGTCCGGGACCTCCAGGGCGGGGGACCGTGCGGGGACCGCACCCGGATGCGGGACCAACGTCGTCCTGATCATCGGAGCGGACATGCCCGTGTCGTCCATGGCACGTGCTGCGGTCACCCTCACCGAGGCCGTCACCACCGTGATGCAGGACATGACCGTCAGGGCGTCGCCGGGATCCGGCGTGTCCTCCGGTTCCGTCGTACAGGACATCACCGTGGTCCGCGACCGTGGATCGGGTGTGTTCATACACGGCACGGGGAAGCACTCGTACATGGGTGAGATCATCGGGAGATGCGCGAGGATGTCGCTGTTCGAATCCGCAAGGGCGAACGGACTCGTCGAGAAGGATGCGTTCGACCATGTCCCCGCCCTCCGTGGTGCCGCGGACGTACCTCCCGGGCACCTCCTGCCACTGGCATCCTCGCTGACGTTCCTGCGCGATGCGGTCGGCTGGGGACTGGTGCCCGGCGATGCGGGTGCGGATGTCTTCGGGGAACTGACGCGCGGACTGCCCGGGGAGGTCGTGGACGACCTCCCCGGTCCGCACTCATGAGCTCAGTCTGAACTCCGCCCCCGGCATGGGCTCCCCGGCGAGGTACCTGCGGACATCGTCGGGGCCGAGGGTCTTGCATATGTGCTCGACGGCACGGTTCGTCTCCTCGGAGGTGGACATGCAGGCCCCTCCCGCCAGGAACGGGGAGAGGTCGTCGTCGAACGCCGCGTAGTAGGTGGACAGGACGCAGTACTGCGTCACCGTGCCCGCGAGGAGCACACCGTCGCATCCGGCGGACCTCACGGCCCCCGCCAGATCCGACTCCCTGAAGGAGTTCATGTGGTGCTTCTCCACGACCACATCGGAATCGGCGGTCTCGATCCCGGGGAAGAACTCGTCCCCGTCGGTCCCCTCGTAGGGGCGGCACTCATCACCACCGATGTACTTCACGAAGATGACGGGCCTGCCGGCATCCCTGAACATGCGGGACAGGGCGTTGATGTTCCCCACGTGCTCGTCATGGGTCCTGACCGCATCCTCCGTGTCTATCCTGAACTTCCTCTGGACATCTATGATGACCAGGGCCAACCTCTTTCCCAGCGGATCCGCCTTCAAAACAACACCCGTCGGATGGTATGCAACGTGTCCTGATAAAGACTTGGATTATATGTCCAAATACCTTCGACCACACGTCACCACGGATCCGGACCCACCATGGGTTCCCCGGCCAGATACCCGCGTACGTCCTCCAGCGTCAGCTTCTTGCAGATCAGCTCCACGGCCCTGTCCACCTCCGTGCGTCCGGACATGCAGGCGCCCTCGGCGATGTACGACGTGAGACCGCGGTCGAACGCCCCGAAGTAGGTCGCCAGGACGCACATGTTGGACACGGTCCCGGCAAGGAGGATGCCGTTGCACCCCGCACCCCTCACCACGGCCTCCAGGTCGGAATCCAGGAAGGAGTTCATGTTCCCCTTGGGGACGAACAGGTCCCCCTCGCGGACGTCCACACCCTCCACCAGATCGTCCCCGTCATCGCCCTGGTAGGCGCAGTGGTCCCTGCACCCCATGAACCTGACGAAGACGACCGGTCTGCCGGCATCGCGGAACATCCGCGACAGCTCGTTGATGCGGTCGACCCCGGAACCGTCCCACTTGGGCGTCCCGTCCTCCCGCAGCATGTACTTCCTCTGCACGTCTATGACCACCAGGGCCAGGTCCTTCCCCAACGGATCGTACCTCATGTCACCATCCTCCGATACACATCATGATTTACCACGTTCAATAACATACCTCGCGACCAACAGGAACGCGACCCCGTAGACCAGCATCACCGCCAGGGACACCCACGGGAACGCCGTCCCCAGGACGGCGGCCCTCATGCACTCGGTGGTGTGCGTCAGGGGCAGCACCCCTATCACCGCCGACACCGCCGGCGGCATCGCATCCAGCGAGAACAGCGTCCCGCACAGGAAGGTCATCGGCATTATGACCAGGCTCGTGAACAACGTGAGCGTCAGGTTGGAATTCGCCAGCATCCCGGACACGACCCCCAGGAGGGAGTACACCATGCTGGAGACGACCACCAGCACGGGGACCCAAAGGCTGAGAGACATCTCCGGGCATATCGCCAGGCCCAGGATATACAGGATCATGCAGCTGATCACACCGCGGACCGCTCCGGCGTAGGCCTTCCCCAGGGCTATCGCCGTGGGGCTCATCGAGCACAGGATGAGCTCGTCGAAGCTCTGGTAGTAGACGCGCTGGACCATCACCTTGGTCGCAACGGTGTTGAAACTGGATGTCAGGGTGGTCAGGGCCATGACACCGGGTATCATGAACGCGATGTAAGGGAACCCGTCCACGGTCATCCCCTTGCCCAGACCGTATCCGAACGCCACCAGGTACAGCAGCGGGGCCACCAGGCAGGTGACCAGTATGCTCGGGATGTTCCTGCGTATGAAGCACATGTCGATCCACGACACGCGCACGGAGTCTGCGATCAGGCTCATATCTTGTACGACACCTCCTCGGTCGCGACGGTCTCCCTGCCGGTGAGCTCCAGGAAGACGTCCTCCAGGTTCGTCGCCCTGGACACCGTGGGGACGTCCGGCGGCAGCGAGTCCAGGAACGAGCGGGCGTCGTCGCGTTCCGTGAAGTACCGGTACGACTTGCGCCCCTCGGAGCGGTACTCGACCGCCCACTGCCCTATCGACCTGCACAGCTCGGCGGGTGTCCCCTCCCTGACTATGCGTCCGTGGTCTATGATGGCGACGCGGTCGCAGAGCTCCTCCGCCTCGTCCATGTAGTGGGTCGTGATGAATATCGTCGTCCCCTCGGAGTTCAGCTGCCTGATCAGGTCCCACAGCATGTGCCTGGACTGGGTGTCCAGTCCGGCGGTGGGCTCGTCCAGGAACAGGATGCGGGGCCGGTGTATGATCGCACAGACGATGGCGACGCGTCTCTTCCACCCTCCCGACAGGTTGATGGCTAGACGGTCCAGGTAGGGGGTCAGACCCATGAGCTCCGTGAGCTCCGCTATCCTCTCGTCCGCCTCCCTGCGGGACATGCGGTGCAGCATGGCGTGGTAGCGTATGTTCTCCAGGACGGAGACGTCGCGGTCCAGGGCCGTGTGCTGCTGGATGATGCCTATGCTCTCCTTGACCGGGTCGGACGACCCGGAGATGCGGCGCCCGTCCACCTCGATCTCCCCCGATGTCGGTTGGGAGAGGGTGGTCAGCATCCTCATGGTCGTGGTCTTCCCGGCGCCGTTCGGGCCCAGGAACCCCATGATCTCGCCCTCCATGATGTCCACGTCGATCCCGTCGACGGCCACGTGGTCCCCGAAGCGCTTGGTGATGCCGCGTGCACGGACAATCGCACCGCTCATTCGGACCCCTCGAACTGACCCTCCAGGTCCATGTACAGCTGCTCCAGGGCCCTGCGGGTGGCCTCGTCCGGCTCCCACATGCCCCTGCCGACGGCCTCAAGCAGCCATGCGGCGGTCTCGTACATCGCGTACGGGTTGGCGTCCCTGAGCCATTCGGAGTTGTCGTCGTCCAGGAGGAACCTGTCCGCGATGGACTGGTACATCCACGGCTCTATGATGTCCGAGGTGGCGTCCCACGCGAACACGTACTCCGCCATGTTGGAGATCTCCTCGGCGCCCTTGAACCCGTGCTGCTTCAACCCCTCCACCCACTTGGGGTTCATGATCTTGCTGCGGAAGATGTAGCGGCCCTCCTCCGCGATGGACCTCAGCCTGAGGTTGGAGGTGTCCGCGGAGCACCCGATGACGGACATGGGCATCCTGCCCGACACGGACCTGACGGCGGCGTTGAATCCACCGAGGTCGTTGTACACGTCGTCGTTGTCCAGCATGTCGTACTCCCTGGAAGCGCTGTTCTTCACCGTGACCTCGATCGACTCCAGCCTGCGCCTGAACGCCTCGGGACACCTCCTGCCCCTCCTGCCGTTCCCGTAGGCGTACTCCCCGTAGCTGCGGTAGATTGCGCCGATGTCGGAGACGTCGTTCCACTCGGACGTCCTGATCAGTATGTTGGTCCCGGAGCCGTACGTCCCGGGGGCGTCACCGAATATGCGTATGGACGCCTGCTCCCTCGCCTCGTCCTCTGGCATGCCCTCGGCTATGGACCTCACGATGTCCGCCCTGACGTTGGCCCTGAGGTGGTTGTCCTCGTCGGACTCATCCAGTTCGGCCACCATCCTGACGCCCCTGTCTATGAGCTCCACCAAGTTGGGGAACGTGTCCCTGAACAGCCCGCTGATCCTCAGCGTCACGTCGACCCTCGGCCTCCCGAGCTCCTCGAGCGGCACGACCTCTATGTCCTTGACGCGTCCTGCGT
>JAFTYV010000035.1 GCA_017461225.1 Candidatus Methanomethylophilaceae archaeon | reverse complement strand
CGCGATGTCTCGCCAGATAGCGGCTTCTGTCTCCCTAGTCTTCGCCTTGAGGTTGTCGATCGTGGCGAGGAGCTGGGGATTTGTCTTGCAGCTCTTCATATTTCTGACTCTCCCGACATTGGGTGACGCTCGCTATACAGGTCTCCAATATAAACCTTGTCCAACTGCGAGCGTGCGTGCACGTGTATGCGCGCGCACCCTCCATGTTTTATAGATAGTCGTAATGACAGGTCGGTGATCCCATGATAAGGTTCGGTCCCGCAGGTATTCCGCTCTCGTGCAAAGGTCGCACACTCCAGGATGGTATAGAGGATGTACACAACCTCAGCCTCAGCGCGCTGGAGATCCAGATGGTCAGGGCCAACTCGTACACGAGGTGCCCCGATGACGAGGAGATCGGTCTGACCCTCAGGGACATCGAGGAGGATTTCGTCATAGAGATCGTCAGGGACGGGGAGCCCATCTGCGACCCCGACGAGCCCATCGACGAGGACGACGACCTCATCTACATGCCCTCGGGCGTGTCCCACACCTTCGGCGAACTCTACGAGGTCGGCGAGATGGCGAAGAGACTCGACGTCAACATGTCCATCCACACGCCGTACTACATGGACCTGGGATCCAACACCGAACTGACCGAGGTCTGCCTCAACAGCATAAGGCACGCCGCACTCATCATGGACGCCCTGGACGGGGACATCGTGGTCACGAGCCTCGGACTCTACGACGGGAAGACCCCCGAGGAGACCGTGGACGACAACATCTACGAGAACGTGGCGATGCTCATGGACTGGTGGCAGGGCGTCGGACTCAAGCCCAGGCTCGGTATCGAGATCACGGGACAGCAGGACGTCTTCGGCTCCCTCGAGCAAGTCCTCGACCTCTGCGAGAACGTGGACGGTCTCGTGCCCGTCGTCAACTTCTCCCACCACCACTCCCGCACCAACGGATCCCTCATGGAGGTCGACGACTTCCTCGACATCCTCGACACGGTGGAGCCCTACAGCGGCGGGAGGATACACACGGCGTTCGCCGGTGTCGACTACGTGGACGGCAACGAGAGGAGGCTGACCCCCATCAAGAAGGGCGACCTCAAGTTCGAGCCTCTGGCCGAGGCCCTCATCGAGATGAGACCCGACGCCACCGTCATTTCCACATCCCCCCTCCTCGAGCACGACGCCATGTACATGAGGATCATCCACGAGAGGGTCCTCAGCAAGAGGGTGTCCAAGAACCTGAAGGAGAGGAGGAAGGCGGAAGCCGCCACCGCCGGTGAGTGATTTGGACACTTTCGACACCATCGTCCGCTGCTGCGGACACGCCCTGGCCTCCGTGGACCCGGAGCGCAGGGAGGAGCTCATCGAGTCCATCCTGGAGGGCAGGAAGGTTTTCCTGTACGGGTCCGGCAGGTCCGGACTCGTCGGTCAACTCTTCGCGGTCAGACTCGTCCAGCTCGGACTGGATGTGCACTTCGTCGGCGAGATGACCACCCCAATCATCGGGAGGGAGGACACGACCATACTCATATCCAACACCGGCAGGACGTCGTCCGTCGTGCAGACTGCGCGCATCGCCCGCAAGATCGGGTCGAGGGTCGTGTGCATCACCGGTGAACCGGGGTCCGAACTCGCGGAGACGTCCGATGTGTCCATCGTCTTCGACATGCCCCTTGACGGGGACATCCCCGCCAACGCACCTCTCGGGACGGTCTTCGAGGATTCGGCGCTCCTCTTCTTCGACTGCATAGTCTCCGACATAATGGCCCGCACCGGGACCACCGAGGAGGACATGCGCAACAGGCACGCCATCTGGGTCTGACGTCACTCCGACACGACGATATCCGCGGCGCGGACCGTGTCCCCGTCGGACCTGTACGGTGAGAACTCGCATGCGTAGGGATCAAGGATTATCAGGAGACCGTCATCGAACAACAGGCGGAACTCATCCAGGATGTCGTCCGTCGGTTCCAGACCGGGTTCGTCCGGGACGACCACCATCCCCAACTCGCATCCATCGGCACCGCCGACGCCGTCGACCCTGAAGTACGTCCCGGACCCGTCGGAGCACACGGTCCCGTTGAGGAACGCGACGGGGTCCGCATCGCCTGAACGGACCGCGTCCCCGAAGGCGAGGACCGCATCCAGTGAGCCGGGGGCCATCACCGCATCCACTCTGAGACCCATTCTGGAGACCATGGTCCCCGATGCACCGCACCCGTTATAACCTCAGCGAGAGGACGGGATCCGGGATCATCTCCACCGTGTCGCCATCGGCTATGCATTCCGCGATGCGATCCGAACCGTCGAGGATCCTGTGACCGTTCCTGAGAAGGAACCCCTCGGAACACCAGTACTCCTCCGCGATGCACCGCACCTCCCCCACATCCGTGGCCGGGGGCAGGTCCATCCTCAGGCTCCTCCTGTTCAAGACATCCACCAGTGTGAATCTGACCATTGTAGCACCGTCCCGTACGAGGAACGGTTCTGCTGATAAAGCTGCGCCAGTTTTTTAACCATTATAATCTGTATAGGGGGACATGGCAGGTCTCAGATTACCCGAGCATTCCCACTGCGCCTTCTGCGGTGACCCGATCCCGTTCGGGGAGGAGTTCTGCGACGACGAGTGCAGACGCGGCGAGGAGAGGAGGATCTCCGACGAGAACAGGAAGGAGATGCTGTTCTTCGTGGGTGCCGGCCTGTCGGTCGTCGTCATCGTCGCACTGGGGTTCATCCTCTGATCAGTTCCGCGGTACGTGCGACGTCGTGCACACGCACCACGTCCGCCCCTCCGGCCACGGAGATGCGTGCGGCCTCCGCGGATGCGTCGTCACGGTCCATGCCGGGGAACATGTCGGAGAGGAAGCGCTTGCGGGAGGATCCCGCGAGCACCGGGAGGTCCCCGCACAGCGACCTGCAGTCCCCCAGTATCATGCGGTTCAGGGCGGAGATCTTGCCGAAGCCCATGCCCGGATCCAGTATCATGCGGTCGCGCCGGATTCCCGCGGCCTCCGCGACGGCGACGCGTTCCTCCAGGAACCTGCGGACCACGTCCGCATCGCCCGTGTCCAGGGGATTGTCCTGCATGGTGTCCGGCATCCCCTCCATGTGCATTATCACGACCGCCGCATCGGATCCTGCGCAGAGCTCCAGCATGCCCGGGTCCCTGAGACCGTACACGTCGTTGACGATGTCGGCACCGAGTCCGAGGCACACCTCCGCGACCCGTGTCTTCATCGTGTCGACGGAGACCGGGACGTCCACGGACGGGATGAGGTCCCTCAGGACCGGGACCAGCCTCGACAGCTCCTCGTCGGCACCGACCGGGTCGGAGTACGGGCGGGTCGACTCGCCGCCCACGTCTATGATGTCGGCACCCTGGTCGACCATGTCCAGGGCGTGACGGACCGCCGTGCGGACGTCCGTCCACGAGCCCCCGTCGGAGAATGAGTCGGGGGTCACGTTGAGTATGCCCATGATGAGGGGGCCGTCACGGGACGACCCCCTGCCGCATGGGACTTTCATTCACATCAACTCGTCGAGGACCTCGACGAGGTCCCTGACCTGGATCTTCCTGTCGCCCCTCGCGGAATCGAGGTTGTTCACGCAGAAGGGGCATGTGGTGATGATCAGGTCCGCGAACGCGGCCTCGTCCAGCCTGGTGCCCGCGATGTCCATGGACGCCTCGGGATAGGCGGACCTCACACCACCTCCACCGCCGCAGCAGTGGCTGGTCTTGCGGTTGAACTCCATCTCCCTGAACTCGAGTCCGGGGATCTTCGCTATGACCTCCCTCGGGGCGTCGTAGACGTTGCAGTGCCTTCCGAGGTGGCAGGGGTCGTGGTACGTCGCGACGACACCCTCCATGGGCCTGAGCTTGAGGTCCTGCTTGGCGAGGAACTCGGTGATGTGGAGGACCTCGAACGGGACGTCGACGTACTTGGGGTACTCGTGCTTGAACATCCTGTAGCAGCCGGCGCATGCGAGCACGAGGGTCTCGATCCCGAGCGCGCGGATGTTCTCGACGTTCTTCCTCATGAGCTCGGTGACGTCGTCCTGGGGCCATCCGACCCTCTGCATGACGGATCCGCAGCAGACCTCGTCGACGGTGGTGAAGTCCACACCCATCTTGTCGAGGATGGACATCGTGGCCTGCGCCGTCTTCTTGGACCTGAACGTGGCGGTGCATCCCACGAAGTAGCCGACCTTGGCGTTGTGGGGCACCCTGCCGAGGGCCTCCTGCCTGGAGCCCTTCTCGCCGAACGGGTTGCCGGTCTCGAGGACGTTGTCGCACATCGCCTTGTGCTTGGGGAGGATGTGCCCGTTCTTGACGAGGTCGGCACGGCAGAGCTCGATGATGTCCACGATCTCCACCTTGGAGGGGCACCTCCTGACGCAGTCCGCACACGTGGTGCAGGTGTACATGTTCCTCACGACCGACTCGTCGGCCTCCAGCTCACCGTTGAGGAGACCGTAGGAGAGGATGATGCGTCCCCTCGACAACGCGGAATCCCAACCGATCGATTTGAACGAGGGGCAAACGCTCTTGCAGAATCCGCACATGGTGCAGACGTTGACGGCCTTCCTGACCTTCTCCAGGTTATCTGTCTCGAATGTCATCATTCCACCTTCGGGATCGTCACGCTTCCGTCCATGAGGACTATGACCCTCGCGGAGGGGTTCTCGCCCAGCGCCTCGGCCACGGCGTCGGCCACGGTCGGGAAGGGCGTGATGTTCGCGTTCCTCAGGAGCTCGGGATCCAGGTCGGTGACCGCCCATATGGATGCCCAGGTGGCGATCTCCGCCATCTTCGCGGCCTTGTGGTAGCCGAGCTTGTATTCCGCTCTGAGGTTCTCCAGGACCTTCACGGGGTCGTTGGATGAGGAGAGCTGTGTGAGGAAGGTCGCGTGACCGATACCCTCCCTGCACTTGGAGACCATGAGGATCTTCCCTCCCTCCTTGAGCGCCCACTTCCCGTTGTCCAGGGCCTTCTGGGACTGGTACAGGTCCACGTCCATGGGGTACGGGGCGACGGAGATGACCAGGTCCGCCTTCTCGGGGATGGGGACGGAGAACACCTCGTTCGCCCATCCCACGGCCTTCTCGAACGCGGGGTTGAGGGCTCCGGAGGCCACCCTGTAGATGTTCTGGTGCCTGTCCAGGACCATCTGGATGGAGAAGATCTCCTTCCCCTTGACGACCTCGAGCGCATCCATCATGTCCTCGTGGACGGGGTTGCCCTCGAGTACGAGGGACTGGGCCTCCTTGTTCATTGCGAGCTTGTGGTTGGTCTCCACGGTCCTGAACGATGCGACTCCGGGGAGGAAGGACTTCCTTCCGCCGGTGTAGCCTGCGAAGTAGTGCGGTTCGACGGACGTGATGATCACCAGGCGGTCCGCATCCACGGCGATCCTGTTGACCTCCATGGGGGTGCCGTTCTTCGATGTGCCCAGGTTCACGCACTCGGAGTTCTTGGCATCGTGGCACACGATGCGGTCCTTGAGCTCCTGGTAATGGGATCCGAAGACGAAGTTGTACTCCTCCTCGGTCATGTCCCTGTGGGTTCCGGTGGCGATGAGGTACCTCGCCTTCCTGAGGTCCATCCTCTTGGAGAGCGCGTCGAGGACCTTGGCCGTGGGCGTCGGACGGGTGCCGTCGTTGACGATGAAGACCACGTCCTCCCCGCCCTCGAGGAACTCCTCCATGGATCCGTATCCGATGGGGTTGTCGATGGACTCCCCTATGACCGCATCGGGGTCCCCGCACTCCACGTCCTTGGGATAGAACGTGCCAACGTAGTTCTCATCCGGGATCTCGACCTTCTGGACCCCGTCCTTACCGTACTTCACATCGATGATCATGTCGACCGCCGGGTCGATTGGTATTCCCGCTTTTAACGTTTGGTGTGCGCGCGGGCGCGTATCGCAGGTTTAAATAGTACCTCCATGCTCCGAGGTTCCGTGGGACGCTTAGTCCCGCGAACGGAAATGTACCCCAAGGGGCGAATCCGTAAAGGTGATACACATGAGCGAAGAGACTCAGGAAACACGCCCGGTCAACGGGAAGAGCATGTACAGCTACATCGCTGACGCATGGAACGTACCCAGCAAATCCTACGTGAAGGAGCTCAACTACCAGCGCAGGATCGTCTGGAGAAAGGAGGAGAACTTCCTCCGCGTCGAGAAGCCCACCCGTCTGGACAGGGCAAGGTCCCTCGGCTACAAGGCCAAGCAGGGATACGTCATCGTCAGGGCAAGGGTCAGGAAGGGAAGCTTCCAGAAGAGGGCCATCGTCACCGGAAGGAGGGCTAAGAGGAAGGGAATCAACCAGATTACCGTCGGAAAGAGCCTCCAGAGGATGGCAGAGGAGAGGACCGCCAAGAGATACCCCAACCTCGAGGTCCTGAACTCCTACTGGGTAGGAGCGGACGGACAGCAGGAGTGGTACGAGGTCATCCTTGTGGATCCCGCACACCCCGTCATCAAGGCCGACAAGAAGATCAACTGGATCTGCGACAACAAGCAGACCAACCGTGTCTACCGCGGTAAGACCTCCGCGGGACAGAAGGGTCGCGGTATGAGGCACACCGGAAAGGGTGCCGAGAAGGCCAGGCCCTCCGTCAGGGCCAACGGAAGGAGGGTCAAGTAAGACCCCCTCCAAACCATTTACCGTCCCCTCGTGGGACGGGTTCCAGTTTTTCCCAGGATTGAATTTGTCCGTGGGACGGATCCATCCGCCCCGAGAAGGTCAGAGGCCCGCGCGTATGGTCTCCGCCATCGCGGACACCTCCGCATCGGTCATCCCGACGGTGGGGAAGTACACCGGCAGGTCGAAGGACGACACGTCCACGTCGGCGACCCCGTCCACGGAACATCCCATGACGTAACCGAGCGCGTTGCGGGACCAGTCGGGACCGACGACCTTGAGGAGCGGGTCGTAGCTGCGGAGGGCCTCCGCACGGGACTCGTCCCCGCAGACCATGACCCTGCATCCGCGCTTCATCATGAGCCATGCGGACACCATGCCCCTGTCGTCCTCCACGAAGGCGACGACCTTGCCCTGGCACCCCACGGGGAGACCCGCGTGGCAGCGGACGTAGTCCTGGAAGATGTACGCCTGGTTGTCGCGGACCTCGACGTAGAAGAGCACGTCCGGATCCGTGAGGTCGACTTTGACCCCCTTGTGCTCATTCGCGAGGAAGATGGCCGATCCGGTCTCGCGTCCGACATCCATGCTCGTGTACTGCTGGGACCCCTCCCTGCGCGCCTTCACCGCGAACGACTGTCCCTCGGAGAGGCGGTCCATGGAGTACCTGGCGGCCATGGCGCACATGTCCTCCATCTTGGATGAGCACACCTCGGCGACGGATATCGACGCAACGCCGAACACCTTCCTCACGGAACGCACGGCAGCATCCGGATCCGTGGCCTCGATGTAGTACCTGGCACCCTTCTTGTTGATCAGTGCCTCGACACCGTCCTCCATGAGCATGGTGAGCATGTTGTCCTTAAGCTGGTTCTCGAACCTCTTCCTGACGGGAGCGCTCTTCAAACCGATCTCCGAGTATCTAACGAGCAGTATGGCCACGTCCGCTAATCCGCATTGCGATTAAAATGGTATCTGATGGACCGCGTCAGAAACAAATACACGCGGCCGCGTTACCGGCGGCATGGAACCCTTGACCATGGTGGGACTCCTCGTGCTCGGCAGCGGGGCAGGGATCATAGGATCGCTGTTCGGACTCGGCGGAGGGATACTGTTCGTACCCATACTGACCGTGGTGTTCGGACTCGCCCCCACCGAGGCCGTCGCCGTCAGCCTCATAGGGATCATCGCGGGGTCCGTCGGGGCGTCCACCGTCTACGTGGACCGCGGACAGTCCAACGTCCGCCTGGGGCTCCTGCTGGAGATCACCACGGCGGCCGGTGCCATACTGGGTGCCATGGTCGCCACCATGCTGGAGGACTGGATCCTCCTTCTCCTTATGGCCGCGATCGTGATCTACAGCGCGGTGCGCATGATAGTCAACCCCGAGAGGATCGTGGAACCCTCGGGGGATGCCGACGGGGACATGGTCTTCGAGTACCCCGGCGACGACGGACCGGTCAGGTACGAGGTCCAGAACGTCCGCGGCGGCATGGCCCTGTGCACCCTCGCCGGGATGGCATCCTCGATGACGGGCATAGGGGGAGGGGCGATCAAGGTCCCCCTCATGAACATCTACATGCACATACCGATAAAGGCGGTCAGCGCGACCAGCAGCTACATGATCGGCATCACCGCGTTCTCGGGTGCGATCACGTACCTCCTGGCGGGACAGGTGCTGCCGGACTACGCGGCGTTCGTCGCCATAGGTTCGTTCATCGGTGCATTCGCTGGTGTCGCCGTATCACGCAGGTTGAACGCGAGGCACCTCAGGAGGTACTTCTCCGTGGTCCTGTTCGCCATGGCGGGCATGGTCCTGCTCCAGGTAGGGTGTGTGATATGAACCTCAACAGGTCCACCGCCGCCACCCTCCGCGTCGGTATGACCCTGGGTGTCGCGATGATCGTGATCGGACTGGTCCTGGATTCGCTGTCGATGGGCGACACCGTGCTGTGGGCGGGGATAACGGTCCTGATAGCGTCCCCCTTCCTCGGGGTGCTGACATCCGCCGCCGCACTGCTCACCTCCGGTGACAGGAGGTGGGCGGCGGTGGCGCTGGTGCTGATCGCGATAATCTCCGTGGGAATCGTCCTGTCCGCATGAACGGACGCGGACGATGGTGGACCGACACGTGTACCCCGGATCGGAACGGAATACGGGTGACGATCAGTTGATCATGGTAAAAGGAAGTGGTGCAAGGGAAGGGATTTGAACCCTCGAACTCCTACGAGAATAGGCCCTGAACCTATCTCCTTTGGCCAGGCTCGGATACCCTTGCATTGAGCCTGTGTCCCCCCATTACATACTTGTATAAATAGTCAACTAATGGATCCGGATCAGTACGGCATCATGCCTTCATGATCTTCATCCAACCGCCGGACTCGTATATCGCGAGACCCCTGACCTCCAGGGCCTTCTCGAACTCATCCCAGGTGATGACGTCAAGCCTGTTGTTGTTGCCCTTGGTGAACTGGACACCGTCCGTGCCCTTCACCTTGCCAGGCTTGAGCCCCTTGTTCTTAGCGATAGCCTGTGCCTTCTTGAAATCTATACGCTCCATCACCATTTACAGACCTCCTGGCCCGATTTTTGCATCCATATATACTCTATTTAAAACTTTTTTAAAATAGTCGAATGGGAGTGCGAAAAACGACCACAGTCATCCATTGCATGGGAACCGCAAGCAATATCAACACCATGGATGTAACACGGGGGGATGGTACAGGCGGACAGACTGCTTCTCAGATCGTCCCCCTCCGAGGACACCACCCCGGAGATGGGCATCCTCCTGGGCCATGCCCTCGCGATGGACCACAGGAGGGTCGTCATCGCGCAGGACCTCATGAAGAGCAGCACGATGATGAAGAAGGCCCTCATCGCAGGTCTCGTGTCATCGGGCACGGACGTCGTGGACCTCGGCTGCACATCGATCCCGGTCATCGCCATGATGGCGAGGATGGGCGACTGCGCCGTGTACGTCACGGAGTACCGCGAGTACGGCCTCATGAGCGGGTACATCCTCCTGAACCCCAACGGGAGCATGTTCAGGAAGGACCAGATACGCCATCTGGACAAGATATTCACGGAGGAGATCCGCCTCCCCGACTACAGGCACCTCGGATCGGTGTCGTACCACAGGTTCGCCACGGAGGAGTACAACAAGAAGCTGCTCTCCGTCCTCGGACGCGACTGCGAGTGCTCCCTGGTCCTCGACTGCAACTGCGGCACATCCTCGGACTCGGCACCCCAGGTTCTCAACGCGATGGGTGCGGACATGGTGTCCATAAACGCGCAGAGGGACATGAACTACACGTCCCGTTCCCTCATGACCACGGATGCCGAGCTCAGGGACCTGAGGCAGTTCATAGAGAGCGGCCCCGGCATGATCGGCGTGGTCCTGAACCGCGTGGGGACGCTCCTTACCGTCCTGGACGAGAAGGGGCAGGTCCTGGACGACGAGACGGTGCTCGCACTCCTCGTCATGTACCTGCGTCCCCGCCGCATGGTGGTCCCCGTGGACACCACCTCCCTCGTGGAGGATGCGTTCTGGGGCAGGACCGGCGTATGGGTGGACACACCGCACCCCAAGCATCCTCCGGAGGAGAGGCTCTTCATCAGGGCGGTCCCCGGTGCGGGAACCGTCTGCGAGGAGGTCGCCAACAACGACGCCGACCTGGGGTACTACGACGGGGGCTTCATCTTCGGCAACGTGAGCATGATGTCCGACGGCATCCACGCCGCGGCGGTCCTGGCCGAACTGGCCGGTGGGACCAGCCTGGAGAAGACGGTCGCCTCGCTCCCGGAGTACCATCGGGACAGCGAGACGTACCACTACGAGTGCACACAGGACGAGTTCTCGAGGATGATGGAGGAGAACCTCCCATCCGTGAAGAGCGAGTCGGTCCTCCGCATAGACGGCTGGAGGGTCAACCTCGAGGGGGGATGGTTCCTCGTGAGGTTCGACAGGGACTCGGAGGACACGGTGACCGTCACGGCGGAGTCACGCGACAGGGCGTACCTCATCGGCATAATGGAGGTCGCAGGCGTCCTCGTCGAGTCCTGCGCCAAGGGTCAGTAAATGACCTCGATGTCCAGGGGGTCCCCATGCGAGTCGTACGCCCTCCAGCTGGAGCGGTCGTACGGCTGGCACGTTATGAAGTGGACCCCGCCCATGTTCCCGAAGAAGTCCTTGTCGGCATCGGAGGGCTCGTTGGAGAAACCGGGATGCGAGTGGGCGGAACCCGCTATGCTGTAGTCTATGGGGGCCATCCACTGGTTCAGGAAGCTGTGGCTGTCCCCGTACACGGTGCCGGGCAGCAGGACCATCTCCGATATGATACCGTCCTCCTCGCGCACCATGCACAGGAACTCGTCCGGGTACGTGGACCTGGCGGCCTCGTTGAAGGCGTCCAGGAAGTCCACGTCCACACCCCTTATGCCGTTCATAGGTCGTTCACCAGCTTCTCGCGCACCCTCGAGAAGAAGTCCTGGTTGAAGCGGATGAGACGCGCCTTGTCGTCGGAGACCATGAACTCCACCCTGCTGAGTCCGGCCATGGTGTGCTCCTCCTGACCGTCCAGGACGATCAGGCACTCCTTGTCAAGCACGCTCTCGACCGTGATCTTGGAGGTCGCGGGGACTATGAAGGGCCTCGACGAGAACCTGTACGCGGCCATCGGGACGATCATGAGGGCACCCACCTGCGGGTGTATGTACGGGGCGCCGAGGCTCATGGCGTAGCATGTGGACCCGGTGGGCGTAGAGACGATCACGCCGTCTGCACGGAGCTCGCACGCCAGCTCCTCGTCCACGTATATCTTGTAGTGGCGGATCTTGGCGACGGACGCGGTGTGCACAACGACCTCGTTGACGGAATCGGACAGGTACTCGCCGTCGTACCACGTGCTGATCTTGAAGCGGTTCTCCACCATGTAGTCTTCCCTGAGGAGGCGCTCCACGCCCTCGCGGATGTGGTCGTGGTCGATCTCCGCGAGGAAGCCCACGGTACCGCCGTTGATGCCGATCACCATGGCATCCGTGCTCTGCAGGGCGCGGAGCAGCGTGCCGTCGCCGCCGATCACGATCACGGTGTCGACGTTCATGTCCCTCAGCGGGACCCCCGGGATGCCCATCACGGCCGCTATGTCGGAGTCCACGTAGTACTCCTGGCCCTCCAGCGCCTCCATGACCTGCCTGGTGTAGTCCACCGCGGCGGCCACGGACGTGTTGGTGTATATCCCGTACCTGTGCTTGACGGCGTTGCCCCTGCGTCCCATCACGAAGTTGAAGACCCTGTCGCTGCCCACGGCCAGGAAGTTCGCACGGTGCTCGAGGTCCATGGGCATGTCCAGGACGTTGCCCTCCATGTCGTACACCTCCCCTCCGGCCTCGCGGAGGATCAGCGTGCTCGCCGCGATGTCCACTATCCTGGCGGAGCGGGTGTACCTCTCGGACCTCATGTAGAAACCGTCCGCCTCACCCTCCGCGACGATCGCCATCTCCAGCGACGCGCATCCGTAGGAACGGGAGGACTTCACGGCCTTGGTCAACCTGAACGCATCCGGGTGCGCCCCGTTGCCCATGTAGATCATCATGAACAGGTCGTCCATGTCGGGCTCGCGGACGTGGATCGGACAGCCGTTCTTGAACGCACCGCACCCCCTCTCCGCGCAGAGGACGTCCCCGGTCACCGGGTTGCGGAGGTACCCCAGCCTCATGCCCGAGAGGGTGTCCCTGCCCACGCCCATGGATATGGTGTAGTACGGGACGCCCGCGATGGCGTTGGAGGTCCCGTCTATTGGATCCAGGACCAGCGTCTCCTCCGCACCGTTGTCGACGAAGCCGATCTCCTCGCTGAGGATGTTCAGCTGTATGCCGTGGAGCTGGATGTACATCAGGGCGGCGTTCTCCGCGACCTTGTCTATCTGCGACGTGGGGGACCCGTCGGCGCCTATGCACACCGTGCCTCCCCTGCAGCAGGAGTCCGGGATCTTCCCGATAGCCTCCACGACCGCGTCGGCGATGTCGGAAAGGGTTTCCATCGTGATCATGGCTCCGCAATCTCGGTACCCGTATATTGCCTGTGCTGTCCCGTAATCGAAAACGGGTTATACGGAGGTCCCGATTGAACGGACGATGGAAGCATTGGATTTCAGCAACGGCAGGGTGTTCTCGGACAGGGGCCGCCTGTACACGGCCTCCCTGTGCCCCGGGAGGAGGATCTACGGGGAGAGGCTCACCAACATCGCCGGGACGGAGTACAGGGAGTGGGACCCGCGCAGGAGCAAGCTGTCCGCGTACATCGCGTCCGGGGGCAGGTGCGTCCCGATCTCCGAGGGCAGCAGGGTGCTGTACCTCGGCGCATCCAGCGGCACCACGCCGTCTCACGTGGCGGACATCTGCGGCGACGGGAGGGTCTACTGCGTGGAGTTCGCCCAGAGGATGTTCAGGGACCTGGTCGGGACCTGCGAGACCCGCCCCAACATGATGCCCATCCTCGGGGACGCCACCAGGCCCGAGGGGTACTCCGTGTTCGTGGACGGGGTGGACGTGGTGTACCAGGACGTCGCCCAGAAGAGGCAGGCGGAGATCCTCTGCACCAACATGGAGGCGTTCGGGGCGAGATACGGGATGGTCGCGATCAAGGCCCGTTCCGAGGACGTGACCGCATCGCCCGAGGAGGTCTTCCGCTCCGCGGAGGAGGTCCTGAGGTCCAGGGGACTCCGCATCCTGGACAACCGCGGACTCGAACCGTACGAGAGGGCGCACGCCATGATCGTCGTGGAGAGGTGCTGATGGGCACCGCGTACGCCGTGGCGTTCGACGGGGACCGCTTCCTGATGGTGTGGCACCCGCGCCGCGGGGGATGGGAGATGCCCGGCGGCCACGTGGAACCAGGGGAGACCGTGGAGGACGCCGTCATCCGCGAGACCGCAGAGGAGGCGGGCTACAGGATAAGGGTCGTCGCCACCCGCGACCTCGGCGACTGCCACGTGTGCGCGGCGGCCGTCGTCGGCGGGCCGGAGGCGGGATGCGAGATGGAGTCGGGGCTCTTCGGGGAGCTCCCCGACGAGCTGTCCTTCGACCGTGGCGAGTACGAGGACACGGTGCCGTGGGCGAGGTCGGCCGTCACGCGTGCATTATAAGAAGAAGTCACCTTTTTATACTCCCTATATAATCGCGACGACAGCCTCGCCGCCTAGATATGATTCGGAGGATCAGACTATGGCAAGAATGCACACAAGAAGAAAGGGAAAATCCTGTTCCAAACGCCCCATGGTTTCCGAGAATCCTGCATGGGTTCCTCTCAACGCCACCGAGATTGAGGACATTGTAGTGAAACTCGCGAAAGACGGAGTCATCTCCGCGAAGATCGGACTCATCCTCAGGGACCAGTACGGTGTCCCCGATGTCAAGCTCGCAACCGGGAAGACCGTCACCAAGATCATGGCCGAGAAAGGGGTTGCACCTTCCCTTCCCGAGGACCTTTCCAACCTCATGAGGCGCGCAATCGACCTGAACGTCCACCTCAGGGACAACAGGGGAGATGTCTCCAACAAGAGGGGTCTCAACATGATCGAGGCAAAGATCAGGAGGCTCGAGCGCTACTACAAGAGGAACGGTGTCCTTCCCGCAGAGTGGAAATACTCTCTCAGCAACGCGGAACTCATGCTTAAGTGAGCTCCCATGGAGACCGAGGTCCCTTCAAAACTTCTTACCACCCTTTCCACTGCCGCGGACATCGTGCGCAGGCACGATTTCGTGCAGGTTTTCTCACACTACGATGCAGACGGCGTATCGTCCGCAGCCATCATCGCCAAGACGCTCCTGCGTGCCGGGAAGGAGTTCAGGGTCACCCTGTTCACCACCCTCAACGACGTCAACATGGACATCATCCGCAACACGAAGGCGGAGTGCATGATCATAACCGACCTGGGGGCGTCCTACATAGACCAGCTCGACGCCATGGACTGCGACATCGTGGTCTTGGACCACCACACCGTCATCTCCGAGGCCAGGAGGGTCTGCTACGCCAACCCCCACCTCTACGGGATTGACGGGATGACGTCCGGATGCGGGGCGACCATGTCCCTCCTGTTCTCCGTGACGATGGACGAGTCCAACTGGGACCTGGTCCAGATCGCATTCGCCGGCATCGCCGGGGACAGACAGCACATCAACGGCCTCACCGGACTCAACACCCACCTCCTCGAGGAGGGTGTCAGGAGGGGCCACATAGAGGAGATGGCGGGATCCCTGATCCCCTCCGGGGACCTGATGACCGAACTGTTCCTCACCACCGACCCGTACATACGCGGCGTCAGCGGGGACAGCGAGGGCGTGTCGAAGCTCCTGTCCGATGCGGGCATCCCCCATGGGAAGTCCTTCATCGACCTCGACGACGAGGAGAGGAGGAGGCTGTCGTCCCTCATCGCGGTGAAACTGACCGCGCAGGGAGTCCAGCTGTCGTCGATGAACGAGATAGCCCGCAAGAGGTACTACCTGAAGGGCATGAGGATGGATGCGGAGCAGCTCTCCGCGATCCTCAACGGCTGCGGTCGCTCCGGTGTGGGCGGCATAGGCGTGGCCGCCGGGATGGGCGACGAGAGGTCGCTCACGATAGGCAGGGAGCTCACCCGCGAATCCGCCAGGGCCGTCGTCGAGAGCATGGTCGCCCTCGATGCCGCCGGACTCAATCAGATGGAGCACATACAGTGGTTCGACAGCACGGACTCCGGGTTCACCGGGATGCTCTGCGGGATCGCGATGCAGTGCATAGGCCACCCCGACAAACCCACCATAGGGCTCAACAGGTCCAAGGACCCCGTGAACATCTCCTCGAGGGGGATGTGGTCGCAGCTCGACAGGGGCGTCGACCTCTCCGTCGTCATGAGGGAGGGTTGCGCGTCGGTCGGAGGCAGCGGCGGAGGCCACAGGATCGCATCCGGAGGCTCCATACCCGCGGACAAAGTGGACGAGTTCCTCGCGAGGATCGACGCGATGGTCGCGTCCCAGATCGGTTCCTCCAGGTGACCTCGACCTCGTCCGTCCTGAAGCGCTGCCTCACGGCGGTCTCGGACACATCCATGCGGACACCCGACTTGTACATCTCGTTACCCAGACACGCGATCATGGCACCGTTGTCCATGCAGAACCTGCGGTCCGGGACGAACATCTCCGCCCCCCTGGCCTCGGCCATCTCGGAGACCATCTCCCTCAGACGCATGTTCTGTGCGACGCCCCCTCCCAAGAGGACCTCGTCCTTCCCTATGTGGGCCATCGCACGTTCCGTGACCTCGGTGAGCATCGCGAACGCGGTCTCCTGAACGGAGAGGGCTATGTCCTCCAACGGGACACCCTTGCGGTGGAGGGAGAGCGCCGCGGTCATTAGGCCCGAGAACGCCACGTCCATGCCCTTGACGGAGTACGGGAGCTCGTGGTAGTGACTGCCATCCTTCGCGAGCTTCTCGAAGACGGGGCCCGCGTAGAACCCCATCCCCAGGTCGCGTCCGAGCTTGTCCAGCATGTTGCCTATGCCGATATCCTGGGTCTCTCCGAATATCCTGTAGCGACCCTCGGCGAAGGCGATGACCTGGGTGTTGCCCCCGGATGCGTACAGCAGTGCGGGGTCGTCGCAACCGGTGAGGGCCCTGCCTATCTCGATGTGCGCGATGCAGTGGTTCACACCCACAATTGGGATCCCCATGGCGCAGGAGAACGCACGGGCGGCAGTGCCGGCGACACGGAGGCACGGACCCAGACCCGGACCCATGGAGAACGATACCAGATCCACATCGCCGGGCGACAGACCGGCGGCATCCAGCGCATTGCCGATTATGCCGGACACCACATCGGCATGGTGGTTGGCCGCCTCCCTGGGATGCAGTCCGCCCTCCGCCGGACGGAACATGTCCAGCTCGTTCGCCAGGACGTTGTTGTCGGAATCGACTATACCCACGCCCAGGGTGTGGGCGGTGCCCTCGATGCCTAGTGTGATCATCGTGGCATGATGGCCGAACTCCCAGATAAAATCTCTTCCGGATTTCCACTTGTTTTTCCTCAGACATTTATCATTTTTTGTGTTCGATATCGCTCACATAACGGTTAAACCAGAGTTAATGAACACGTGTTTATGCAAAAGGTATAAGTACTATAACTCTATGAGGAGTCATGCTGGGCTCGTGGTCTAGGGGTTATGACGTCGCCTTGACATGGCGGAGGTCGCCGGTTCAAATCCGGCCGGGCCCACCAGCTTTTCCATTTCTTAATCCTTTGAGTCTTTCGTTCTCATCGGATTTGGTTGTGATTGTATGAGTATCTCACAGACTCTGACAGATATATTCACCCCTCTCAACACCTACATATGGTACATCGCTTTCGTGTTCCTCGTGGGTCTGGGACTCTACTTCTTCATCAGGCTCAAGGCCCTGCCCATCCTGAAGATCAAGGAGACGTCCAAACTGTCGCTCTCCGGAACGACCGAGGGGGACAGCAGCAAAACAGTATCGTCGTTCGAAGCCTTCTGTATCGGTATCGGTGCGCGCGTCGGTGTGGGTAACATCGCCGGTGTCGCAGGTGCGATCATCGCGGGAGGTCCCGGAGCCATCTTCTGGATGTGGATCTTCGCCATCATCGGTTCCGCCAGCAGCTTCATGGAGTCCACCCTCTCCCAGATCTTCAAGGAGAAGAAGGAGGACGGCCAGTTCCACAGCGGACCCGCGTACTACGTGCAGAAGGGACTCAAGAGCCGCCCCCTCGCCATCGTCCTCGCGATCATGATCGTCATCACGTTCGGTATCGGATTCGTCGGTGTGCAGTCGGCCAACTCCGTCAGCGCCCTCGCCAACGCGTTCCAGTTCGAGAACAGCCTCTACGTCTTCGCCGCCATCGTCGCGTTCGCAACCGCCCTCATCATCTTCGGCGGTGTGAAGAGGATCGCCACCTTCTCCGCGAAGGTCGTCCCCGCCATGGCCGTCCTCTGGCTGCTCCTCGGTGCGGTCGTCATCGTCATGAACTACGACCACATCATCGATGCCATCACCATGATCTTCACCTACGCGTTCCAGTGGGAGTCCGCCGCAGGCGGTCTGCTCGGAGCCGTCATCATGAACGGTCTCAAGCGTGGAGTGTTCTCCAACGAGGCCGGTCTGGGTTCCATCGCCAACATCGCGGGAACCGCGGATGTGAAGCACCCCGTCAAGCAGGGTATGATCCAGTCCTTCGGAACCCTCGTGGACACCCTCGTCGTGTGTACCTTCTCCGCGATGGTCATCCTGACCACATTCGGAAGCTACGAGGCCATCCTCGCAACAGGTGTCAGCAAGGGTCACCTCATCCAGCTCGCCACCGAGGTCACACTCGGAGACATCGGACCCATCCTCGTCTCCCTGTTCGTCTTCATCTTCGCCTTCACCAGTCTCATCGGTTACTACACCATGAGCGAGTCCAACATCAGGTTCGTCTCCGACAACAGGGCGACCGTCTTCGCGGTCCGTATCCTCGTCATCGTCGTCGCGTTCGTCTCCGCGATCGCAGGCGCCGACCTCATGGAGCTCATCTGCGACACGTTCATGGCAGCCATGGGTGCGGTCAACATGATCTGCGTCTTCCTCCTCAGCAAATACGCCTTCAAGGCATACGAGGACTGGAAGGAGCAGCAGGCCGCAGGTGTCGAGGACCCCGTGTTCCACCGCTCCATCCTCGGAGAGGACTCCGGAGCCACGGAGTGGGAGTGATGCGTGTCCAGACCGGGGCCCCGCCCCGGTAAACCCTTTAAAAACCCGTTTCCCATTCCAGTTCTCGGCCGTGACCCACATCGCATACGACGATAGGGGATTCCGCCCCTCGTTGTGATACGATGACACTTACTGATACTTTCAACGACGTCCTCGGGACGCTGAACACATACATCTGGTACGTGGCGTTCGTGCTCCTAATCGGAGCCGGACTGTACTTCACATTCAAACTCCGCGGTCTGCAGATCCTCAGGATCGGCGAGACCTCCAGGCTCTCGCTCTCAGGTGTCCGCGAGGGGGACAGCAAGGAATCCGTCTCCTCGTTCGAGGCGTTCTGCATCGGACTGGGCACCCGTGTCGGCGTGGGGAACATCTCCAGCGTGGCCATGGCCATCGTCGTCGGAGGACCCGGAGCCATCTTCTGGATGTGGGTGTTCGCGATCATCGGCGCCGCCAGCAGCTTCGTGGAGTCCACCCTCTCCCAGCTGTTCAAGGAGAGGAAGGGAGACGGACAGTTCCACGGCGGACCCGCGTACTACGTGCAGAAGGGTCTCGGAAGCCGCCCCCTCGCCATCGTCCTGGCCTTCCTCATAGCACTCATGACCGGCGTCGGGTTCTGTGCGTCCCAGGCGTCCCTCTCCGTCGAGGCGCTCGCCTCCACGTTCGTGTTCGACAACAACACGCTAGTGTTCGGGGTGCTCTTCACACTGGTCACCGCCCTCGTCATATTCGGCGGCATGAAGAGGATCGCGACGTTCTCGTCCAAGGTCGTCCCCGTGATGGCTCTCGCATGGATCCTCCTCGGGTCCGTCGCCATCGCGATCAACATCGACGGGCTCGGCAACGCCATCTCGATGATCTTCACCTACGCGTTCGGACTGGAGCAGGTCGCGGGAGGTCTCCTCGGAGCCGTCATCATGACCGGTCTCAAGCGCGGCGTGTTCTCCAACGAGTCCGGACTGGGTACCATCGCCAACATAGCGGGAACCGCGGATGTCAAGCACCCCGTCAAGCAGGGGATGATCCAGTCCTTCGGAACCCTCGTGGACACCCTCGTCGTCTGCACCTTCACCGCACTGGTCGTCCTGTGCGCGTTCGATGATTACGACTCCATCCTGGCCACGGGACTCTCCAACACGCCCCTCGTCGAGATGGTCCTCAGCGATGCGATCGGACACGTGGGATCCATCCTGCTGTCCATGTTCCTCCTGTTCTTCGCGTTCACCAGCCTCATCGGCAACTACGCGATCAGCGAGACAAACGTCAGGTTCATCTCCGACAGGAGGGTCACCATCACGGCCATGCGCATTGTGGTCATAGCGACCGTGTTCACGGCATCGCTGATCGGTGCCGACGCGTCCATCCTGATAAGCGACACGATAATGGCGGCGGCCGGAGCGGTGAACATCGCCTGCGTCCTCATGCTCAGCGGACTGGCGTTCCAGGCCTATGCCGACTGGAGGAGGCAGAGGGACCAGGGTGTCGAGGACCCGGAGTTCCACCGCGACGTCCTCGACGACCCCAAGGGCATAACGGAATGGGAGTGAGGTTCAGAGCAACGCGATGTTCTCGGATATCACGGCATCGCTGTGGCCCCTGTAGCCCAGGGCGGACTCTATGTCCCTGCTGTGACGTCCGGCTATCGCACGGAGGTCGTGGGCGCCGTAGCTCACGATCCCCTTGGCTATGACGTGGTCGTCGCACATTATGTCGACCACGTCCCCCTTCCCGAAGGTCCCGTCGACCGACCTTATGCCGATGGGCAGCAGGGACCGGTGGTCGAGGACCGCATCCCTCGCACCCTGGTCTATGTGCAGGGCCCCGGAGGGATGCGCGGACTTGATCCACCTGCGCTTCTTCGTGATCCCCGTGCCGGTGAGGAATATCGTGCCGACATCCTCTCCGGTCACCGCCCTGGTGATTATCTGGTCCGCACCGCTGAGTGCGATGATCATGTTGCAACCGGAGTCGCGGCAGATCTCGGCTGCCTTCAGCTTCGTCCTCATGCCGCCGGTACCGACCTTCGATCCGGAGTCCCCGGCGTAACCGCGGACGGAATCCAGATCCGTGACGACGGGGATGAGCTTCGCATCCGGATCGGAACGGGGGTTCCCGTCGTAGAGCCCGTCGATGTCGGAGAGGATCACCAGCAGGTCCGCATCGGTCCTGCTCGCGACGATCGCGGACAGGGTGTCGTTGTCGCCGAAACGGATCTCCTGCGTCCTTATGGCGTCGTTCTCATTGAATATTGGTACGACTCCGCACTTCAGGAGGGAGTCCACGGTGTTGTGGAGGTTCAGGGCACTCTCCCTGTCGGAGTAGGCGTCCATGGTCATGAGGATCTGCCCCACGATCATGCCGTTCCTCTGGAAGCTGTCGCTCCACTCCTGCATCAGGAGACCCTGACCCACGGATGCCGCGGCCTGGCGTATCGGGATCTCGTTGGGCTTAGGGACCACGCCCATCGCCCTGAGCCCGAGGGCTATGGCCCCGGACGACACGATGAGGACCTCCACGCCGGAGTCCTTCAGGAACCTGACCTGCTCCGCGACGGAGTCCATGAAGTCCCTGGAGATGCGCGAACCGTTGCGCATGATGGATGATGAACCGATCTTGATGACGACGCGTCCGACCTCGCCGAGCTGCTGCCTCCTGTCCACGGTATCGCCTCAGAAGGGGTACTCCCTCTCGGAGGGCACATGGGTGAACTCACGACGGTCCGCACCGACGTAGTCGGCGACGATCTGCCCGTCGCCCACCAGGACGTACTTGTAGATCATCAGGCCCTCCATACCCACGGGGCCACGGGAGTGGATCTTGTTGGTGCTGATGCCGACCTCCGCACCCTTGCCGTACCTGAAACCGTCGGCGAACCTGGTGGATGCGTTGACGAAGACGTCCGCCGAGTCGACCATCCTGACGAATGTCGAAGCGCGCATCATGTCGCGGGTCATTATGGCATCGGTGTGGTGCGACCCGTGCTCGTTGATGAACGCTATGGCCTCCGAGAGCGAGTCCACGATGCGGACGGAGACCGTCAGGTCGCCGTACTCCGTGAACCAATCCTCCTCGGTGGCGGGGACCGCATCCGGGATGATGGAGAGGACCCTGTCGTCCCCCCTGACCTCCACACCCTTCCCGCGGAACATCTCGACCATGTCCGGGAGGAACGCATCCGCGACGGCGGAATGGACCAGGAGCGTCTCGAGAGCGTTGCAGACCGCGGGGTACTGGACCTTCGAGTCCAGGACGACGCGGGACGCCTGCTCCAGGTCGGCGTGCTCGTCCACGTATGCATGGCATATGCCGGCGGCGTGTCCGAGGACGGGTATCATCGTGTTCGCCTGGATGTACTGGACGAACTCGTTGGACCCGCGGGGGATCAGGAGATCTATGTACTCGTGGAGACCGAGGATCGCGTCGATGTCCGAACGGGACTCCATCAGGACGAACGCATCCGCGGGGACGCCCGCGGATGCGGCCGCATCGCGGAGGATGCCGAAGAGCACACGTATGGAGTTGGATGCCTCGCGACCGCCCTTGAACGCCACGGCGTTGCCGGACTTCAGGCACAGGGACATGATCTGGGGGACGACGTCCGGACGCGACTCGAATATCACCCCGAGCATGCCTATGGGACAGCGTATCTGATACAGGGTGAGTCCGTCGTCCAGGTCGAGGGCGGACATCCTCTCCCCCACGGGGTCCGCCAGGGAGATCACATCGCGGATGCCCGCGATCATCCCGTCGATCTTGACGTCGTCCAGTTTGAGCCTCTTGAACATCGGACCGCTGATCTCCCCGCGTTCGAGCATACCGGATGCGGCCCCGAGGTCCGCCGCGTTTGCCTCCAGTATGGCTGCGCGGTTGGAGTCCAGCGCCTCCGCCATTGCCTCCAGCGCACGGTCCTTGACGGCCGTGGAGAGGACGGAAAGGTCTATCGATGCGAGTTTTGCTCCCCTTATATCCGAGACGACGTCGGTCATTTGAATCGGATGCCCATGTGTGATTTCATCTTTATAACATCCGATTGGAAACCTTGAAATATCACGAGCCTGGTGCGGATGCTAGAGCCGAGGTAGCCAAGCCCGGTATGGCGGCGGTCTCGAAAACCGCTGGTCTTCGACCTCGGGAGTTCGAATCTCTCCCTCGGCGCCATTACCATTTCTGAACCGTGTACTCACAACCCTTGTATATCGCATGGTTCGTACACCGAATCATGAGATGGTCCGTGCTGTTCCCGTTGTCGCTCGTCCTGTGCCTGGGACTTGTCGCTATCGCCGTGGCGGGCGTCATGATGGACTTCCTGTCGATGACATCGTTCTGGGTGCTCGTCGCGGCATCGGTGGTCGTCACGATCCTGCCGTTGTTCGTGCCCCATCACACATCCGTGGACCGGGATCCGGACGGCATCCGCGTCAGAGCGCCCTTCGTGGACGTGCGCATCCCGTTCACGGAGATCGTATCGCTCTCCCACTGCACTGAGATCGGACCCGTAGGTGTACGCACGATGGGACTCCAGACCCTCAGGAAGAGCTACGGGTCGTTCTCCAACAGGGTGTTCGGACCGTACACCGCAGCCTACGATGCTAGAATCCCGTTCTTCATAGTGCTCCGCACGGCCAAGCGGACATACGTCCTGAACATCGGGGACGAACAGGAGACCAGGGGGCTCTACGACCTGATCGCATCGAACGTCGGTGCCGACGTGGTGCGGGACCGCCTGCACCCCGACCCGATGGCCACCGGGAAGGACAGGAGGACACGCAACATCGTGATCGCGGTGTCCGCGGTCCTGTTGGCGGTGTGCCTCGCGGTGGTGGGATGGGCGATGACCGTCGGGGATGTGGATGCGGAGATATCCGACGGGGAGCTCAGGATCCATGCGACGATGATGGACGACAGTGTGCCCCTTTCCGGGATAGCGTACGTGGAGCTCAGGGACGATGTGGACTACGGGACGAGGACGATGGGGCTGGGCAACGGCAAGGTGCTGACCGGCACGTTCGACAACGACGAGTTCGGGAAGTACAGGCTGGCCGTGTACAGGGACACGGACCTGTGCATAGTGGTCCACCACCTGTCGGGGACGCTGGTGTTCAACCTGGTGGACGATGCGGAGACGACCGCGTTCCATGCGGAGCTCCTGGATTCGCTGGGCGCCTCCGCCGGACCCGCCCCCTCGGGGGCCCCGGCGGCCTGAACCCTTTCGATAGAAGTGGATGCCGGCCCGTGGGGCCGGCGGTGTTTCTCATCTGGTTATGTCGTCGAGGGTGTCCTTGATCTTCTTGGAGAGCTTGGACTTGCCCTTCCCGGATGATGCGGGCTTGATGGAGGAGTCCAGCTTCATGAGCAACTCCCTCTCCTCGTCCGTGACCTTCTTGGGCACGTTGATCGAGACCCTGACCATGAGGTCGCCCCTGGAGGACGAGTTCGTCCTGGGAAGACCCTTGCCCACGATGCGGAGGACGGTACCCACCTGGGTCCCCTGCGGGATCCTCAGGAGGACCTTCTCACCCTCGAGCGTCTTGACGGTCTCCTCCCCTCCCAGCACGAGCTTGGGATAGGACGTGGTTATACCGGTCCAGAGATTGGATCCATCGCGGTCGAAGACCTTGTCCTGCTTGACGTGGATGACCACGAACAGGTCCCCCGGGGGCCCGCCGTTGTAACCGGCGTTGCCGGCCTCAGTGACCCTGAGCCTCATGCCCTCCTCCATTCCCGGGGGCACCTTGAGGTCTATGTGGGAGTCCTTGGTTATGCGACCCGATCCCCTGCAGTGCGGGCACTTCTCGGCGGACGTCCTCCCCCTTCCACGGCAGTCGGGACAGTCGCTGACCGTCACCATGTTGCCGAACGGGCTCCTGCGGACCTGCTGGACCTGTCCGGCCCCTCCGCATGTCTGGCAGGTGGTGACCTTGCCGTCCTTGCCCCCGGTCCCCTTGCAGGGATCGCACACCACGGTGTGGGGGACGTCCAGGTTGACCTTCTTCCCCTCGAGGACGTCCCTGAGGGTGATCTCCAGGTCGTACCTGAGGGACTCGCCCTGGGAGGGCGCGTTGCGGGACTGTCCGCGGCGTCCGCCTCCGAACATGCCGCCGAACAGGTCCCCGAAGATGTCGCTGATGTCCTCGGCGCGGGTGAAGTCGTTCCAGCTGAAGCCGTCGGCCCCGAACTGCTGCTTCACGCCGTCGTGACCGTACTGGTCGTACAGGCTCCTCTTCTCCTGGTCCGAGAGGACCTCGTAGGCTTCCGAGATCTCCTTGAACTTGGCCTCCGCAACCTCCTTGGGGTCGGACGACACGTCGGGGTGGTGCTTCTTGGCTAGGGAGCGGTACGCCTTCTTTATCTCCTCGGGAGTGGCGGTCTTCTCCACCCCGAGGATCTCGTAGTAGTCCCTCGGCATCTGTCATCACTCGTCAACGATCTTGTAGTCGGCGTCGACGTAGTCGCCGTTGGAGGCGTTCTCCTGGGAGGCCTGTCCGGACGCCCCGGCACCGGGTGCACCCTGCTGGGCGCCCTGCTGCTTGGAGGCCTCCTCGTAGACCCTCTGGCTGATGGGTCCCATGACCTTCATGAGGGCGTCGATCTTGGACTTGATCTCCTCGACGTTGTCGCCCTTGTTGGCCGCCTCGAGGTCGCTGACCGCGGCCTCCACGTTTGCCCTCTCCTCCTGGGAGACCTTCTCGCCGAGCTCGTCGAGGGACTTGCGTACGGTGTAGATGGCGGTCTCGGCCTGGTTGTGGACCTCGACGGACTCCATCTTCTTCTTGTCCGCATCCGCGAACTGCTCCGCCTGCTTCACCAGCTCGTCGATCTCCTCCTTGCTGAGCTTGTTGGAGGATGCGATGGTGATCTTCTGCTCCTTGCCGGTTCCCTTGTCCTTCGCGGAGACGGTGATGATACCGTTCGCGTCGATGTAGAAGGTGACCTCGATCTGGGGGATTCCGCGGGGTGCGGGGGGTATTCCGTCCAGGACGAACTTGCCGAGCGAGGTGTTGTCCGCGGCCATGGGCCTCTCCCCCTGGACGACGTTGATCTCGACCGAGGGCTGGTTGTCGACGGCTGTGGAGAACACCTGGGACTTCTTGGTGGGGATGGTCGTGTTCCTCTCGATCAGCTTGGTGGAGACACCGCCGAGGGTCTCGATTCCGAGGGAGAGGGGCGTGACATCGAGCAGGAGGACGTCCTTGACCTCTCCGGACAGGACGGCACCCTGGATGGACGCACCCATGGAGACGCACTCCATGGGGTCGATTCCACGCTGGATCTTGGGTCCGACGATGCTCTCGACGAAGTTCTGGACGATGGGCATCCTGGTGGGTCCGCCGACCATGATGATCTTGTCGATCTGGTCGTTGGAGAGGTGCGCATCGGAGATCGCCTGGGTCATGGACTGCCTGCACCTGGAGACGATGGGCTCCACGAGCTCCTCGAGCTTGGCGCGGGTGACGGTCTGGATCAGGTGCTTGGGTCCGGATGCGTCGGATGTGATGAACGGGAGGTTGATCTCGGTCTGCATGGTCGTGGAGAGCTCGATCTTGGCCTTCTCGCAGGCCTCCCTGACCCTCCAGAAGGACATGTTGTCCTGTGCGAGGTCGATTCCGGTCTCCTTCTGGAACTCTCCGATGACGTACTTCGTGAGCGCCTCGTCCATGTCGGATCCGCCGAGCTGTGTGTCCCCGGACGTGGAGAGGACCTCGAACACACCGTCGCTGAAGTCCATGATGGTGACATCGAGGGTTCCGCCTCCGAGATCGAAGACCATGATCTTCTGCTCGACATCGGACTTGTCGAGACCGTATGCGAGGGCGGCGGACGTGGGCTCGTTGATGATACGGACGACCTCGAGGCCGGCGATCGCACCCGCGTCCTTGGTGGCCTGCCTCTGGTTGTCGTTGAAGTAGGCGGGGACTGTGATGACCGCCTTGTCGATGGTCTCCCCGAGGTAGGACTCCGCATCCTTCTTGATCTTCTGGAGGATGAACGCGGATATCTGCTGGGGCGTGTACTCCTTCCCGAGCGCGGTGACCTTCTCGTTGGATCCCATCTTCCTCTTGACGTTCTTGATGGTTCCGTCGGGGTTGGTGACTGCCTGCCTCCTGGCGGGCTCTCCGACGAGGAGCTGTCCGTCCTTTGTGAATGCTACGTACGAGGGGAAGGACTTTCCTCCGACGCTCGTCCCCTCAGCACTGGGGATCATGGTCGGCCTTCCACCCTCCATAATGGAGGCGGCCGAGTTGCTTGTTCCGAGATCGATTCCGATTATTCTTGACATTTCTGCTCACCTTCCTTGTTTTTAAGACGTTTTCCTGGTCACCTTGACCTTGGAGTACCTGAGGACCCTGCCGTTCAGCGTGTATCCCTTCTGGAACACCTCGGCCACCATGTCGTCCTCCTCCCCCTCCACCGTGCACAGGGCCTCGTGCACGTTGGGATCGAACCTGCCCTCGGAGGGGATCTCCTGGAGACCGTTCGACTCCAGGACCTTCATCGTGTTCGCCCTGATACCGCGGATCCCCTTGACGAACTCCGTCTCCTCCCCCGCGTGCTCCAGGGCACGGTCGAGGTCGTCGACTATCGTGAGGAGGTCCGAAACGATGGACGAGCATGCGAACTTGCGGAACTCCTCGTTCTCGCGCTGTGTGCGCTTGCGGTAGTTGTCGAAGTCAGCCTGGAGCCTCCTGGCCATGTCGAGGTACTGATCGGCCTTGGCCTGTGCCTCCGCGAGGGGGTCGGCGACGACATCCTCCTGAATCTCCACATCCCCGACATCGGGGGTCTCGTCCATCTCTCTAGACTTACCAGTCATACGTGGTTGCCTCTTAATCGTTCAATAAGTGGTTGGGAGGGGCATGGGCCCCTCCGATGGGTTTCAGTTGTAGTTTCAGTCGTCCAGACCGGAGGGTGCTCCGTCACCGAACTGGGGGACGGGGCTGGCCTGGGATGCGATGACGTCGTCGATCCTGAGGATCATGACGGCCGCATCGGTTGCGGAGTTGATGGCCTGCTTTCCGATCCTGTAGGGCTCGATGACGTTGAGGGCGAACATGTCCTCGACCTTTCCGGTGTAGGGGTTGAGTCCTGCGAAGTTCTTGCCCTCCTTGTGCTGCTTCCTCATCTCGATGACGGTGTCGATGGGGTCGAGACCTGCGTTCTCTGCGAGTGTGGAGGGGATGATCTCCATAGCGGAGGCGTACGCCTCGATGGCGATCTGCGCCCTTCCGCCGACGGATGCGGCGTAGTCGCGGAGCTGCATGGCGATCTCCATTGCGGTGGATCCTCCGCCGGTGACCATCATGCCGTCCTCGATGGCGACCCTGACGACGGACCATGCGTCGACGAGGGACCTCTCGACCTCGTCTGCGACGTGGTTGGTTCCTCCCCTGACGAGGACGGAGACGGTCTTGGGCTCCTTGACGCCGGTGATGAATGTCATCTCCTCGTCCTCGACCTTCTTGAGCTCGACGGTCTCGGCGTATCCGAGGTCGTCTGCGTCGATCTCGGAGATCTTGTTGACGATGCTTGCACCGGTGGACCTTCCGAGCCTCTCCATGTCGGACTTCTTGACACGCCTGCAGGCGTAGATGCCCTCTCTGGCGAACATGTGCTGTGCGAGGTCGTCGATTCCCTTCTGGCAGAAGACGACGTTCGCTCCGGCGGCCTTGACCTTCATGACCATGTCCTTCAGCATGTTCTCCTCCTCTGCGAGGAATGCGGAGAGCTGGCTGGGGTCGGTGATCTGGATCTTGGCGTCGATCTCGGTCTTCTTGACCTCGAATGCGGCATCGATCAGTGCGATCTTGGCGTCCTTGACGGACTTGGGCATGGAGGGCTGGACGGGCTCCTTGTCGATGATGAGACCCTTGACGATGTAGGACTCCTCCATCTTGGCGCCTGCCTTCTTGACGGTCTGGATGTTCTTGAGGTCGACGGTGTACTTTCCGTCCTGGTCGACGTCCACGACGGTCTTGACCGCGTCGACGACCATGTCGGCGAAGTACTCCTTGGAAGTGTTGACGGACTTGGAGATCATCGCGGTCTGTGCGATGAGCTTGAGTGTGTCGACGTCGTCGATGGAGACCTTCTTCGCGGTGTCGATGAGGACCTGCTGGGCCTTCTCGTTGGCGAGCCTGTATCCGCTTGCGATGATGGTGGGGTGGACGTTGGCGTCGATGAGGTCGGTGGCCTTCTTGAGGAGCTCACCGGAGAGGATGACGGAGGTTGTGGTTCCGTCTCCGACCTCTGCGTCCTGGGTCTTGGCGACCTCGACGAGCATCTTCGCTGCGGGGTGCTGGACATCCATCTCCTTGAGGATGGTCACACCGTCGTTGGTGATGACGACGTCCCCGAGGGAATCGACGAGCATCTTGTCCATTCCCCTGGGTCCGAGGCTGCTCCTGACTGCGTCGGAGATGGCCCTTGCCGCTGCGATGTTGTTGAACTGAGCATCTTTACCTTTGTCCCTCTTCGTACCCTCTCTGAGGATGATGACGGGGGCGTTTCCCATACCCATATTTTATTCCTCCAATTTTTCCTAAATCGGAATACTAGGGTAAGTGAAGTTTGTTCTTCTATATAAATATAGCTTATTGGAGGCACGGTGGCGACGGCATTCGGACCGCCGCCTCCGAGTTGGGCCGGACCGTCGCCGGGAGGCTCCCGGCGGCGGACTCAGCGTATGAAAAGGAGCTCGCGGTACTTCGGGAGGGGCCACATCTGGTCATCGACGATCATCTCGAGCTCGTCGACATGGGATCTGATATCCTCCATCAGGGGGATGACACCGTCGTGCATGGTGATCGCCCTGTCGCGCTGGGACTCCATCGCCATGGCGGCGTCGCACGAGGCGAGCATGCGTGCCATCGCGTCCCTGGACTGCGTTATGTGCGAGGATATGCTGCGGATGACCTGCATCTTGCCGGATGCCATCCTCATGTACTCGTCCTCTGGGAACAGGTCCCTGATCATGGTGACGTTCTCCAGGAGCATCGACTGGTACCTGACCGCGACCGGGAGGATGTGGTTGGTAGTCAGGTCCGCCAAGACCCTGGCCTCGATCTCGATCTTCTTGGAGTAGATCTCCCAGCGGATCTCGTTCCTGGCCCTGAGTTCGACCTCGCTCATCACACCGGTCTCGGCGAAGAGCCTGATCGACCTCTCGGTGGTGCATGCGTCGAACGCGAGCGGGGGGCTGGTCTCACAGTCGAGTCCGCGGCACTTCGCCTCGCACCTCCACTCCTCGGAGTAGCCGTTTCCGTCGAAGCACACGTTCCTGCATCCGAGGTAGACCTCACGGGTCTCGTCCAGCAGCGCCTCGGTCACATCGGAGCCGGCCGCTATGCGGGCGTCGACCGCCGCCTTGAACATCCTGAGCTGGTTAGCCAGCGCGGTGTTGAGCACGGTGATGGCGGACGAGCAGTTGGCGGACGAGCCCACCGCCCTGAACTCGAACCTGTTGCCGGTGAACGCGAAGGACGAGGTCCTGTTCCTGTCGGTGTTGTCCAGGAGCAGCTCGGGGACCTGCGGGATCCCGAGGCTGTACTCGGACTTGCCCTCGATCCTGACGGTGTCGTTGGTCAGGAGCTCGTTGAACGCCTCCGTGACCTGCGTCCCGAGGAAGGACGATATGATGGCGGGGGGCGCCTCGTTGGCACCGAGCCTGTGGGCGTTGGACGCGGTGAGCACGGACGCCTTCAGGAGCGCGTTGTTGTCGTAGACGGCCTTGAGGGCGTTCGCCATGAACACGAGGAACCTGAGGTTCTCCCTCTCGGTCTTCCCGGGGGACATGAGGGCTATCCCCGACTCGGTGCCTATGGACCAGGTGCAGTGCTTGCCGGACCCGTTGACCCCGTCGAAGGGCTTCTCGTGGAACAGCACCTTGAACCCGTGCTTGGTGGAGACGCGCCTCATCACGGCCATCAGGAGCAGGTTGTGATCTATGGCCAGGTTGGACTGCTCGTAGACGGGTGCGACCTCGAACTGGTTGGGCGCGACCTCGTTGTGGCGAGTCTTGATGGGGATCGCCAGCTTGTAGCACTCGAACTCCAGGTCCCTCATGAACTCCAGGACCCTGCCGGGGACTGAGCCGAAGTAGTGGTCGTCGAGCTGCTGGTTCCTGGCGGAGTTGTGGCCGACCAGTGTCCTCCCGGCCATCATGAGGTCCGGGCGCTGCGAGTAGAGCGCGGAGTCCACGAGGAAGAACTCCTGCTCCCATCCGAGGTACGAGACGACCCTCTCGCCCTCCATGCCGAAGTAGCCGAGGATGTCCTCCACCGCCTTGCTGACGGCGGTCTCGGATTTGAGGAGGGGGGCCTTGTAGTCGAGGGCCTCCCCGGTGTATGATATGAAGACGGTGGGGATGCACATCGTGTCCCCGATGATGAACGCGGGCGACGAGGGGTCCCAAGCGGTGTACCCCCTTGCCTCGAAGGTGTTCCTGAGTCCCCCGTTGGGGAACGAGGATGCGTCGGACTCCTGCTGGCATAGCAGCTTCCCGGCGAACTGCTCGAGGGACTCGTCCTTGCCGTAGGGCTCCGAGAAGGAGTCGTGCTTCTCCGCGGTGCCGCCCGTCAGCGGCTGGAACCAGTGGGTGTAGTGCGTCGCGCCCATGTCCATTGCCCAACGCTTCATACCCGCGGCCACGTGCTCGGCGACCTCCCTGTCGAGGGACAGCCCCTCCTCGATCGCCTCGTAGACCTTCCTCCTGGTGTCCGCGGATAGGTACCTGCGCATCGTCCTCCTGTTGAACACGTTGCATCCGTAGTACTCGGACGTTGCTGCGGCCGGGGGCTCGGCCGTCACAGGGGTGCGTGCGAACGCGGTCTCGACCGCCTTGAACCTGCTGTTGGACATGAACCTCGAATCTACCGAATCTGATATATTAATATTCTTAAAAGGGGGAGGGGGACACCGGGAACCCGCCGGACCCCGACCGCCCGCGGTCCGGAGAATGATTTTATTAACACTCGTGAATATACGGTACCGATCACAGATGGCCTTCAAACTGTTCAAGGACGGCAACGACCTCTACGAGGACGCCAAGGAACTGCTAAAACGCGGCGAGTACGAGAAGGCGCGCAACGTCTTCCAGAAATCCATCGACAAGGACGGCGGTGTCGACGACGTCGCGGCGATAAAGATCGCGCTGATCGACCTCAGGACCCGCCTCACGGACCCTTCGGCGTACGGCAGGGTCAGGACCGCCATCTCCAACAGCACGGCGACCGAGTTCGAGTTCGGTCTCGTGACGGTCTCCTGCGCGGACCTCGACAGGGAGTGCGAGCTCACCAAGCGCAAGCTGGAGCTCCTCGGCACATCCGACAAGAGGACCAGGGCGGAGGGGCTGCAGGAGGTCGCGGTGAGGTTCCAGTCGGAGATAGGGGACAGGAACCTGATCGTCCTCGAACTGTTCCGCAACGACTCGACCGTGACCGGCATGACCGAGTTCTTCAACCTCATGGCCACATCCTACGAGACCCTGTCCGACCTCACCGTCTGGGACGACCCGCAGAAGGCGGCGGAGTACGAGCAGATCGCCGCGGGGTACAGGCAGCAGAACGGTCAGAGCGGGGACGCCAACCTCGAGAGGATCAGGTCGTACGCCCGCACCTGCAAATGCTGGATCTGCGGCAGGATCGCCACCGGGGAGGGCATACACTTCTTCAGTGCGCCCTCCGAGGTCTCCCCGTGCCTGGACGACGGCACGGGAGGGGTCGGGAAGTCCAAACCCGAGGGCACGACCCACATCTACATCTGCCGTGCGTGCTACAGCGCCGTCTCCAACAGGTCGGACGAGATCTCCAGGAAGTACTACAACGACTCGATAGCGGAGATCAGGAGGACCGAGGCCAGGCTCCAGGCGGAGATCGCCGCGCTCCAATCCCAGATCTCCATGCTGAGGATGAGTAGGTAACATGGACGGGATGGTCGAACTGAGGTGCAAGTACTGCGGCGCACCCCTGGACCGCGAGGACGTCGAGTCCGAATCCCCGTACGTTACGTGCAGGAGCTGCGGCACCACCCAGCAGAGGGTGGACGCCAAGGCGTACATGGACCAGATGATGGGGCAGATCCAGTCCTGGATAAGCAGGGCGATCCCCGGAGGGTTCTCCCTCGCGCAGCAGGAGAACGTGGACCCCGTCGCCAGGCACAGCATATACATCAACAACGTGAAGCCGATGCTCGACCTGGAGATCAACGAGTACCGCTTCGCACTCAACACGACGGTATCCTCCCCGCTCATAGTCCTCCCCTTCTCCAAGGGGGAGGTCCTGAGGTCGAAGCACACCTCCACCCAGGCGTTCGAGTTCAACGCCAAGCTCAAGAGCATCGAGCCGCTGGCCGTGGACGACGCCAACAGGAGGGCCGTCAGGGAGGCCGAGGACGTGGCCACGGCGTACGCCCTCATCGTCAACAACTCCAAGCTCACGACGGACACCACCCCCGGACGCTTCGCGCTGATGTCCAAGAACTTCAGGGAATCCGCGGACGCCATCAGGGGACACGACGGCTACTCCGCCCTCGCCGGCCGCCTGGATGCGCTGTCCGAGGTCTGCACGGCATCGGACATGGTCCTGAACGGCGACACGCTCGGATGCTCCATGAGGGTCGGGGAGGCGATATCCATGCTGGAGAGGTCCAAGGCGGACATCCTGGCGAACCCTCGCCTCGCGATGATGATCAGGGCGGTGGACGTGGAGATCGCGCAGAGCAGGACCCTGAAGAACATCACGGACATGGTCGCCTCCGGCACCTCGTCCGACCCGCTCAGGACCCTTGAGCTCCTGAACAGCGTCACCAGCGTGGAGTACCCCAACAACCCGTCCTGGAACCAGCTCCTGAGGAAGGCGGAGAGGGACAGGGAGCTGTTCGGGTACATAGAGGCCATATCCACCGCCAAGAGCGACGGGACGCTCCCGATATGCTCCGGCGCGGGGGACACCCTGTACCCGTTCTGGGACGTCGACCTGAAGTACAGCTTCACCACCGGCGGGCTGTTCTCCAAGAAGGTGGTCGAGGTGTCCGAGGACATCCTCATACCCGCCACGTTCACCCTCAGTGCGGAGGCGCTGTCCAACCCCCGCAGGGGGCTCACGGACATCTTTGCGATGGCCCCCCAGAGCTCCATCCTTGACAGGATAAAGGGCAACGAGGACAGCATCAGCGGCGGGAAGGGCGTCGGCAGGCTCACCGCCTCCGCGTCCGAGAACAGACCGGGCGCCAGACAGGTCGTGGTGCCCCTGTCCACGCGCATGGAGGCCGTCAGGCTGGTGGAGGAGTACCTGAAGCAGTGCGCGTCGTCGCACTCCAAACTGAAGCTCAGCAAACCGTACGTCAAGGGGCTCGTGTACATACCGTGCACCGTGACGGGCGGCTCCGTCTCGCTCCCCGGGGAGCTGGACGGACTGGAACCCGCATCCCTAGGATCACCGGAGATGCAGAGGATAATCAAGATCTGAGGAGGGAAACCATATGGAAGGAAAAGGGAAGGGACTGTCCCAGAGGACGTGGAGCGCCGTTTCGGTCGGTGTTCTCCTGCTGTCCGTGGCACTCGGCATCCTGCTGTACATGGAGACCGGGGACGGACTGGATGCGCTCTGGATGGTCTTCATAGTTTTCGGAATCTACCTGGCGTTCACGGCGCTCTTCAAGGGAAGGGACGAGGACGGCTTCGGACCGTCCGAGTCGGACCTGTCGGTCGTGGGGGGATCCCTCCTGGCCGGCGTGGGTGCCGCGGGGCTCGTGTACAGCCTCACGGACGAGGTCCTGTACACCGCGGTCGTCATCATCGTGGTCATCGCGGTCGTCGGGATCATCATGGCAGTCAAGAACAGGGGTGTGTGAGAAATGGCACTCGACAACACTGTAAGGACCGAGATGAGGGACGACATGTCCCTTGTCGAGAGGATCAAGATGTACGTGCCCGTCTACAGGGGGTACAGGGAGAAGAACCTCCGCAGGGAGGAGGACAGGGCGATCCGCAACGAGCTGTCCCGTGCGGTGCAGGGGACCAAGCAGGACCTGGCCACGATACAGAGGGACCTTGTCTCGCAGCCGGCCCTCATGCTGGACGTGGAGAGGATCAGGACCAAGGTGGACCGGTACGACACCGACATCAGGAAGGCCGTCAACGGATACTCGGGGTTCCACGCCGCGGTGAAGATCCTCGAGGACGACCTGGACGCCCTGATCAGGTGGGACGCCGCCCTGATGGACGGCATCGCATCCCTCAGGCAGGGTGCGTCGGACATCCTCGCGACGGTGGACTCGGGAGGGGATGCGTCCGCCATCCTGAGGGCGTTCGAGAGGACCGTGGACTCCATGATAGAGGACTACGGCCGCAGGGAGACCGTGATGAGGGGATTCGACAAGGACGGTGGTGAATGATGGGCAAGACGAACGTGGTCACCTGGGACTCCCAGGGGCCGGACGACATAATCTACTCCTACGAACACGACGACCTGAGGACGCTCACGTCCGTGACCGTCCCCGAGCACGCGGTGGCCGTGTTCATCAGGGACGGGCAGCTCACCGGGGCCCTCGAACCCGGCAGGCACCTGGTCACCAGCAGCAACATCCCGTGGCTGACCAAGCTCTACCAGATGGCCCTCGGGTACAAGGAGACCCCCTTCAAGGTGCAGATCGTCTACATCTCCCTGAAGATGTTCAACGGGAGATGGGGCATACGCGGGATGATCAAGGCCGCACAGGGCTACGAGGTCCCCATCACCCTGATGGCGAACGGGGACTACCAGTTCCGCGTGTCCGACGTCCCCGTGTTCTTCACACAGGTGCTCGGCGGACTCGGATCGTACACGACGGGGGACCTGAACACCTTCATGAGGGCGTTCATCAACGAACAGGTCACCCAGCAGCTCAGCAGGCAGTACTACATGGAGGTCATGAACAACCTCGAGGTCGCATCCACGACCACGAAGGTGCTGATCGAGCAGTACTTCGCGCAGAGGGGTGTGGAGCTCCTGTCGCTGAAGATCGCCGAGGTCAGGACCACCGACGAAGACCAGAAGAAGATCTTCGAGTACCTCCAGTTCAGCAGCGCGAACGGAGAGGCGTTCAAGAGGTACGAGGTCATGGACAGGATGGCCGACGCCATCGGCAACTCCGAGGGCGGTGCCGCGATGGGCACGGGCATGCTCCTGTTCCCCCAGATGTACCAGCAGCTCCAGCAGCAACCCGTCCAGGGCGTCCAGGCCCAGCAGAGGCCCCAGGTGCTCTGCCCGTACTGCGGCGGAGCCAACGACAACCCGTACAGGTTCTGCAACAACTGCGGCAAGCCGTCGCCCCAGGTCCAGCCCCTGGGCGCGCAGCCCGCCGCACCCCAGGCGGCGCCCGTCCAGCAGCCCACACAACCGACGGACGGCGCACCCCGCTTCAGGAACTGCCCGTACTGCGGACAGGACATCAGCGGTCTCCCCAAGACCCCCAGGTTCTGCCCGTACTGTGCGGAGCAGCTCCTCTGAACCAAACACAGCCGGGCACCACCCGGCGACACTTCCCCTTCTCATCATCCGACCGACCGGGGATCCCATACCCACATGATACGATATTCGTAGAACTGATACGTGAATCGAATCGAAAACACCAAAATTCTTTGAATACCGTTAACGCACTGTTATAAATAGTACCAACCCGTAACATATCCACAAGGGAGGTTCGAAAGGATCGGTAAAAGGCAAGTGACCTGGATCTGCGGCGAGGACGACGAAACTGTTTCAACCGTCACGGGGAAAGACCGGTCGATCGACACTTCTCCCACGTGCACGTTGTGACACCGCCGTCCGCAAGACTCGACGGATGACCGCGACAAACGGGACCATCGTCCCCTTCCTCCTTTTGACACGGAGCCCACGTTTTATCTCCACATCCACATACATCCCCCATGGCAAACATAGAGGACTACGTCACCGCGATAGAGGACTTCCCCAAACCCGGGATCATCTTCAGGGACATCACCACAGTAATCGGAAGCCCGGAGGGGCTCAGGCTCTCGGTCGACGGGATGGTCGAGAGGCTCGAGGGCGTCGATTTCGACGTCGTCGTCGGTTCCGAATCCAGGGGGTTCATCTTCGGGACGCCCGTCGCCTACGAGATGGGCAAGGGCTTCGTCCTCGCACGCAAGAAGGGGAAGCTCCCCCGCGAGACCATTTCCGAGGAGTACGACCTCGAGTACGGCACCGCGACCCTCGAGATGCACACCGACTCCATCAGACCCGGACAGAAGGTCGTCATCATCGACGACCTGATCGCGACCGGTGGCACCGTGGAGGCCATGATCAGGATGATCGAGAGGCTCGGTGGAGAGGTCGTCAAGATCCTGTTCGTCATCGAGCTCGCCGGACTGAAGGGAAGGGAGAGACTCGAGGGGTACGACGTGGAGTCCCTCATAACCTACGAGGGAGCCTGACATGCGCGTATCCTGTCCGGGGATCGTCGACGGGGAGTTCGCCGGGCGCTTCGGTTCCGGCGGCACGGTGTTCGTCAACACCATGCCCGGACTGTCCCCGCCGTTGGAGATCGCCGATGCCCCCGAGGGCACGGTGACCTTCGCACTCGTGATGGACGACTACGACGCCATCCCCGTCTGCGGGTTCAACTGGATCCACTGGACCGCATGCGACATCCGCTCCACCTCGATCCCCGAGGGGGCGTCGCACAACGACCCGGGGTTCACGGAGGGCTGCAACAGCTGGTGCAGCGCACTCGACGAGCTGACCGTGGAGGAGGCCACCGGGTACGGGGGGCCGGCTCCGCCGGACCGCCCCCACAGGTACACACTGACGGTCTACGCCCTCGACACCGAGCTCGGACTGGAGAGGGGATTCAGGCTGAACGAGCTCCGCTTCGCCATGGAGGGTCACGTCCTGGCGCACTCCACCGTCATCGGAACCTACCGTCCCTCTGGACAGTGAGTCGCGACGAGGGGGTACGGCCCCCATCCCGTGGGGGCCGTGCTCCGCACCCGTGACATCCCGGATCGTCGATCGTGAACGACCAGACATGATGACGAGGGGACAAACGGGGGATGGACGGGGATCGAGAACGGATGGTGGCCCCGCCGGGATTCGAACCCGAGTCGTTGGTTCCGAAGGCCAACAGGATAAATCCGCTACCCTACGGGGCCGACACCATCCTCTAGTACGACCGATGATAAAACCCTGACGTTCTGGGACAATGCACATTCCTTTTAACCCCGTGTCCCCATCCGCCCAGCCATGCCGAAGGTGATCATGAACCACGGTGCCGGAGGGGAGCTCATGCAGGAGTTCCTGTCCAAGCACATCACCAGCCACTTCCCGAAGATGAAAGCAGACGTCCCCCTCGAGTCCATGGACGACTCCGCGGTCGTGGACGACATCGTGTTCACCATCGACGGCCACACCGTCAAGCCCATATTCTTCCCCGGAGGGGACCTGGGCAGGATCTCCGTCGCAGGGACCGTCAACGACATCTCGGTCATGGGCGCATCCCCCGTCGGCATCGGCTGCTCCGTCATCATCGAGGAGGGGCTCGACATGGACATCGTCGACAGGGTCATGGAGAGCATGGGACGCACATCGTCCGAGTGCGGCGTCCCCGTGGTGACCGGCGACACCAAGGTGGTGGAGTCCGGTGCGGTCGACCAGATGTTCATGGCCACATCGGCCATAGGCAGGAGGTCCCCCCACATGGACGGCAACCTCGCCACCGCAAGGGAGTACAGGGAGGTCGAATCCAGGTGGTGCACCGACTCCAACGTCAGGCCCGGCGACGCGATCATCGTGTCCGGCTACGTGGGCGACCACGGCGTGTCGCTGCTGTCGTTCCGCGAGGGGTACGGCTTCGAGAGCGAGGTCCAGAGCGACGTCGCTCCGTTGAACGGCATGATCGCGGAGGGACTCAAGGCGGGCGGCATAGTCGCCATGAAGGACCCGACCCGCGGAGGACTCGCCAACACGCTGAACGAGTGGTGCTCCAAGTCGCACATCGGCATGGAGATCGACTACTCCTCCATCCCCCTCAGGGACGGTGTCGTCAACGCCTGCGACCTGCTCGGGATCGACCCCCTCAGCATCGGCAACGAGGGGAAGGCCGTGATCGGCGTCGTCCCCGAGATGGCCGAGGAGGTCCTGAAGGCCATCCGCACAACCCCCGAGGGCAGGGACGCCGCCATCATAGGATACGCCACCGAGGGTGTCGAGAGGGTCGTCCTCAAGACGGAGATCGGCGGCAGGAGGATCCTCGAGGCCCCCGCAGGCGATCCGGTGCCCAGGATCTGCTGAGAACAGGGTGGGCGTCCGCCCACCGACTACCTTTATTATCACCACCACATTAGCACCACCCGGTGCTGAAATGGTAACATTCCTTCCCTTCAAGGGCCTCAGGCCCAACCTCAGGGCCGGCGAGCATGTGAGCGACCGCATCTCCCCTCCCTACGACGTCATCGGTGACGAGTACCTCGCGGACCTCCAGTCCCGTCCGTTCAACGTCACCAGGCTCACGCTCAACCCCGACGCCGACAAGCGCTACCACGGCGCGAGGGCGGAACTGGACTCGTGGATCGCCGACGGCGCCCTCAAGCAGGACCCCGAATCCTTCTACATCTACGAGCAGACCTTCGACGACAACGGAGAGACCAGGGTGCGCACCGGCATCGTGGGCATCCTGAAGACGGAGAAGTACGAGACGGGGAAGGTCATCCCCCACGAGGAGACGTTCTCCAAGGTGAAGGCGGACCGCCTCAACCTCCTCAGGGACATGGAGGCCCACCTCGAGTCCATCTTCGGTATCTACGAGGGGTTCACACCCGAGCTCAACAGGAGGATCAACGACAACGCGTCCCTCGTCTACAGGTACGTGGACGACTCCGGCGTGGAGCACAAGTACTACAGGCTCTCCGACCCCGAGATCACATCCGAGGTCACCAGGCAGCTGGAGCCCCAGAGCATGCTCATCGCTGACGGACACCACAGGTACGAGACCGCCCTGAACTACTCCCTGGAGAACCCGGACTCGGAACCCAAGGGGTACGTGCTCGCGACCCTCGTCGCATCCGATGACAAGGGCCTGGTCATCTGGCCCACCCACCGTCTCGTCGACACCGGCAACATCTCCGAGAAGAACGCCATCAAGGGCATCTCCAACGTCATGGAGATGCAGGAGGTCACCGCCGAGGAGATGGAGGCCGGACTCGGGGACCACATGATGGGACTCGTATTCAGATCCGGGAAGTGCTTCCTGGCCGACCCCAAGGAGGCCGGCGAGGGGCTCTGGAACCTCGACACCTACTTCGCCCAGGAGAGGATCCTCAAGGGGGTCTACAAGTCCGACGAGGGCAAGGCCACGGTGTCCTACGACGCGGAGTACGGCTCCGTCAAGGCGAAGATGGCCGACGGCAGGCATGACCTCGCGATAATCCTCAACGACCCGTCCCTCCAGACCATCTGGGACCTGTCCATGGTGGGCAAGCGCATGCCCAAGAAGACGACGTTCTTCTTCCCCAAGATCTGGTCCGGGTTCGTCACGTACCTCATGAGGTGAACCGGCGTCCGCAGGGACGCCCCCAAACCCCTTACCGCATTTTCCACGACATTCGGGAACGTTCACTGACAGCGGATGCGGAGCAATCCCGGATGGATGGCCCGCACACACAGATGAAACACGACGATGAATGAGACAGGGTAAAAAGTGGATGGAGCCGCCGATGGGAATCGAACCCACGACCTACGCCTTACCAAGGCGTCGCTATACCCCTTAGCCACGGCGGCAGTTGTATTTGCGGATAATAATGAACCGATATTAAAGGTTTACTGATAGCTGGCTACCTCGGACGACCTGCATCCGCCACAACGAGCGACGATGCCCCCGATCCAGACGGTTTCAGGCATCCGGAGCACCCGTTACCACGACGACATCCGTTCCACGCACGGGCACCTCTGCACGATGGGAAACCACCGTGGAAAAACACTATATACGCATTTCCTTTGGATTGCCCGGAGATAGACCATGCCGCCTGCCGCACGTGGATCCCATACGAAGAGGACCGAGGAGCTAAAGCGCAGGGTCATCGACGAATCGATCAAGCTCTTCCTGGAGAACGGGTACGAGAAGACGACCACCCGCCAGATCATGCAGAAGACGGGCATACTCAACGGCAGCCTCTACAACATCTTCAGGAGCAAGGAGGAGATCTTCTCCGAGGCCATAATAGCGATCCTCAAACAGTCCATCAGGGAGTCCGAGAGGCTGCTCCCCAACACCAACTACCTGAGGAACATCAGCTTCCCCCTCATCCTCCAGATCTACGCCAGCAGCAGGTCCCCCCGCATCGCGGAGCTCCTGGCCATCGCGTACAAGCGCTGGGACACCATGGACATGATGGCGGACTACACGGTGCAGCTCATACGCGAGAGGGACACCGAGAGGCTGCTCCCCACCGATGCGGAGGACTTCAAGCTGCGCATCTGCATCTGCCTCGGCGCCATGGGCAACGTGTTCGAGATGTTCGAGAAGGACCCCTCGATGTCCGACGACAAGAGCGCCATGTACCTGCTCGGCGACCTCCTGGTGATGTCCTTCGGAATGCCGAACGTGGACCTCAGACCGGAGATCGACGCCATATACGACGTCATCACCGCCCACAGCATAGACGTCTACGGCATCCACATCTGACGGTTCCGAACAACCTTTATCATCGGAATCATCCTAGCCGGACCCATGAAGAAAGAGATGAGTTCCTTCGATGTCCGTTCCATCGTGACAGAGCTCGCGGACCTGGAAGGGGCGCACATGGACAAGATCTTCCACTGGGGCGCCGGAAACGTGCTCTTCCGCATAAACGTCCAGGGCGAGGGGAAGAAGGAGCTCTTCTTCAAGGACAGGAAATGGCTCTACTCTCCGTCCGTGAAGCCGGAGACCCCGACGATGCCCACGTCCTTCGCATCGTACCTCAGGAAGTACGTGGACAACGCGCGCATAGGGAAGGTCAGGCAGGTCGGGTTCGACAGGGTCGTCGAGATGGAGCTGATGAAGTCCGAAGGCGACTACACCCTCATATTCGAGATGTTCGGGGGAGGGAACGTCCTCCTCGTGAAGGACGGCATCATCCAGAACTGCCTGGTGCAGAAGACGTGGAGGGACCGTACGTCGCGCCCCGGTGCCGAGTACACCTCCCCGAAGTCCAGGTTCGACCCCACCACGTCCACCGCCGAGGAGTTCCTCGCATCGTTCCGTTCGTCGGATGCCGACTGCGTCAGGACACTCGCCACCGCGGTGAACCTGGGAGGACAGTATGCGGAGGAGGTCTGCAGGCGCGTCGGCGTCGACAAGAACACGCCCGCATCCGACATCGACGACGGGACGGTCGCCGCGATGTACGCCGCGATGGGAGAGCTGGTGCAGCACGTCCTCGACGTACCCGAACCGACGGCGTACCTGTCGGAGGACAGGATAGAGGACTTCGCCCCCATGGAGCTCATGTCCCACGGGGACATGGAGTCCAAGCGCTTCGGCACCATGTCCGAACTCATACACGCCTACATGGAGCAGATCTCGGACGAGGAGGAGGAATCCTTCGTCGACCCCGAGATCGAGAAGCTCAACAGGAGGATCGCCAAGCAGGAGGAGACCCTGGAGGAGTACAGGGCGCAGTGCGAGGAGCTCCGCGTCAAGGCGGAATCGCTCTACACCGACTACCAGAACGCCAACGACCTCCTGAACGTCCTCAGCGAGCAGTCGCAGAAGCTCACCTGGGAGAAGCTCAGGGAGGGTGCGATGAGGATCCCGTTCGTCACCGGCATCGACCCGTCGAGGAACCTCGTGACGGGCACCTTCGCGGGACAGACCGTGACCCTGGACTACACCAAGGGCATAGACGCCAACGCGTCCGACATATACCAGAGGGGGAAGGAGATCGGGGAGAAGGCCAAACGCGCCGAGGAGGCCCTGGAGGAGAGCCGTGCGGAGCTGGCAAGGAAGCAGAAGGGCATCGACAGGGCGAAGGCCCTGATGGCCGGCAAGGCCCAGCCCACCAAGCAGTTCTGGTTCGAGAGGTACAAATGGTACATCTCCCCGCAGGGCAAGCTCGTCATAGCGGGAAAGGATGCGCACACCAACGACAACGTCGTGAAGAAGCACCTCAAGGACGGGGACCTCTACGCGCATGCGGACGTCCACGGTGCACCGTCGGTCGTCATCAAGGAGGGCTCCAAGCTGGACCAGTCCGAGCTCAGGCTCGCGTGCCAGTTCGCCATAGCGCAGTCCAAGGCGTGGGTCGCGGCTCTATCCGAGGGCAGCGCCTTCTGGGCGTACCCGGACCAGGTCAGCAAGACCCCGAACCCCGGTGAGTTCGTGCCCCGCGGTGCGTTCATCATCCGCGGGAAGAGGAACTACGAGTACCACCTCCCCATGGAGCTCGTCGTCGGGGAGGTCTACTTCCAGAACGCCAGGAAGGTCATGTGCGGACCTGCGGAGTGCTTCGCCCAGTCCGACAGGTACTTCGTCATACGCCCCGGCAAGGGCAAGTCCGGCCGCAAGTCCAGCGAGATGGCCAAGAGGTTCCAGGTCCCCGAGGAGGAGGTCTCCAGGATCCTCCCGCCCGGCGACGTGGAGATCATCCGCGAGGTGTGGCCCGCCGAGGATGCGGAGGGCGAGACCGGATGATGGATGTATGATCGTCGGCAATCGTCGATAACATTAACTATCGTCCGACCGATTTCCGGGTCGCAGTTGAACTGCATGTGATAACATGGCAGATGTGAAAGCAGTAGCCAATGTCATGGGTATCGTCGGTATCATCGGAGCAATCCTGATGATCGTCGGAGTCTTCCTGAGCTGGATCGACATCGAGACGGTTATCCTCGGCAACAGCAGCGTGGACTCCTACTCCGGATGGGCAATCTCGGACTGGGAGTACGCGGATGAACTTGAGTACAGCTATGCACCCATCCTCGCACTCGCATGCGGAGTGATCGCACTCATCACCACGGTCCTCCCCATGTTCGTCAAGGACGAGAAGATCGGAATGATCCTCGGAATCGTCTCCCTCCTCCTCGCCATCGTCGCGGTCGTCATCATGTTCCTGTTCAAGGGCGACATGACCGATGCTGTCGATGCAGGATTCCTCGGAAGCGTGACCGTCAGCGTCGGAATCGGATTCTGGCTCGCCATGGTCGGAGCGATCATCACCGCACTCGGCGGCATCCTCGACATCGTCAAGGACAAGTTCTAAACACATTCGGCCTTCGGGCCGTCTCCCCTTTTATCAAAGTCGCCTCAGAGAGATGGTCGAAAATGGGACCATCATCAGGGGATTCACATCGGACAACCGATGTGGTTGTTGAACACCATAGAAGGTATGGTGCCCGCGCCGGGATTCGAACCCGGGTCAAGAGATCCGCAATCTCACAGGATATCCAAGCTACCCCACGCGGGCAAAAGCTGCGGAAACCGGTTAAGGTTTAAGGCGTTTTCATGCCTCAGGGTGAGACAGGTAGCGGGTGATGTAACCAGCGATCCTGTTCCTCATTGTCACCGATGAGACATCAGTCAGAGTGCTGACCATTTCCTTGTTTCCCTCGAAGTCCTTGCTGAAGGCCTGGGGGTATTTGTTGACAAGCTCAATGGAGACTCTCTTGATGTAGGTGGGTCTGATTCTTCCCATATCTTTCACCGAGTGAACCCGATTAAGTATATTTCTTATTTAAAGATACCCCTCGGTCCGATGACCGTTGGGCATCACAATCCGTGTGACAGACGGTACAGCGCATCGATTTTGGCGGATGGTATGTGACAGTACCCTCCGGGATTGGAATCCAGGTACCCCTGGTGGTACGCCTCCGCCGGGGAGTACTGTGTCAGCGGACCCGACTCCGTGTGGAACTCCGGATGCCTCCCGGCCTCCTCCCCCATGAATGCGGACACCCTGCGGGCGGTGTCGTCGTCGGTCCAGTAGACCCCGGTCTGGTACTGTATCCCGCGGTCGTTGCCCTGCCTGCGCTCCTGCGTCGGATCGATCACGAAGAAGAACGCCCACAGGATGCGCTCCAACGGGATCCTGTCGGGATCGTACTCGACCCTGACCACCTCCCTGTAACCGTACCTGCCGGAGCACACGAGCATGTAGTCCGGTATGAAGTGCGGATCGCCGTTGGCGTAGCCGCACTCCGTCTCCAGGACCCCGTCCAGAACGGACATCGCCCTCTGGAGACCCCAGAAGCATCCACCGGCCAGGTAGATCTCGCGGTTCATCTGCGGGGCTTCCCGCAGGTCAGCTTCCCCTCGGGGCACGGGCCGCGCACGCACGGCGGTCCGGCGTCCCTGAAGATCACCGGGGACACCTCCCTGCATATCTCGAGCATCCGGTCCGCAATCTCGCGGATCTCCCACTGGGCGCGGTTGCAACACCTGAGCGAGAAGAAGTGGAGGAGCTCACGTGCGTTCATGGTGATAGTGATGTTGGTGGTGCACCCGTTCGGGAGCAGGTACCTCGCGTCCTCTGGCGGGATGCCCATCGACTCCAGTCTGCGGTACGCGTCCCATATGGAATCCATTGTCGACTCGAACAGCACCATGGCCTCCGGGTCGCCCTCCACGGTGTGGGGGACCACGTACGACGCACGCTCCATGGACACGTACCTCTGGCTCTGCTGGGAGAATGATGCGACCCTGTGCCTCACCAGCTGATGGGTGAGTGCCCTGGACACACCCTCCACGGAGAACGTGAACACGGCGTGCTCTATGACGGAGTGGTGGCCCATCCCGACTATGCGTGAGAGCACCCTCTCGGAGTCGATGTCCCCCACGATGTCCGCGGCGGACCTCTCCGAATAGCATGAGTTCCCTGCTGCCGCGCATATCGCGTCGGCGTCCCTCGTGTGTGCGAGCAGTTCGACCTTCATCTCTCCTCATCCCCCTTCCAGACCATGGAGCGGACCGCATCCATGCGTTCCCGTTCCATCAGGTCCCTGAGCCTGATCTTCCTGATGACGGGGTCGTCGAGCATCGCCACGATGCCCTCCACATGGGCGTCGCCGACCACGACGACCATGTTGCTGAAGCGCTCCGACGCCCTGTTGATCTGCTCCGCCATGTGGACGTTCCTCTCGTCGATGAGCTTCCTCACGAGTGTTGGGTACCTGCGCCTCATGCCCTCGAGGTACGCGTCCTCGTCGTCGGCGAACTCCCTGTGGACACGGTCCACCTTCTTCCTGCCGCCCAGCGAATCCGATATGCCGGACAGCCTGTAGCGGAACCTCTCCCCGAAGGACATCTCGTCCCACATCTCGTTCATGACGCGCATCGCATCGGTGTCGATGGTGAGGATCTCCGCACCCGCGAGCTTCCCCGCGTTGACCGCGGCCAGGAACTCCCCGCCCAGCTCGTTGCCGTACTCCTTGGACATCCTCTGCTGGTACTTGGCCGTCTGACGGTAGATCGCGGACATCTCCTGCGGCTGCACCTCCTCCGCGCCCTCCTTCTGGGCGTTCATCATGGTGTTGTAGCGGGACATGTCCAACTCGATCAGGACGGCGTCCGGCCACGTGTTCTTCACGATGAACGCTACGGGTTCCGCCAGGTTGAAGACGTGTCCGGTGCCGATGATCGTTATCATGCGGAGGTCATGGCGGTATGGGATAAAAAGGTCGCAACCCATTCAAACGGGTAAGCGCATGCACCCCCGATCACAATGTCCGCGATAGAAGTCAGGGACCTCAGGAAGGCGTTCGGTGACACGGAGGCCGTGAGGGGCGTGTCGTTCACCGTCCCGGAGGGGTCGTTCTTCGCCTTCCTCGGTCCCAACGGTGCCGGGAAGTCCACAACGATATCGATAATCTGCTCTCTGCAGTCCGCCGACTCGGGTAACGTCACGATCTTCGGCAGGGACTCCTCCGACCCCCTCGTCCGCAGGGACATCGGGGTCGTGTTACAGGAGTCCATGCTCGACGGTGCGCTGACCGTGAGGGAGAACATCTCCGTCAGGGGCTCCATGTACGGGCTGTCCGGCAGGGAGCTGTCGGAATCGGTGGAGCGTGCGCTCGCCAATGCGGATGCCACCGAGTTCGCGGACAGGAGGTACTCCCAGCTGTCCGGGGGGCAGAGGCGCAGGGCGGACATCGCACGTGCCCTCGTCCACGGACCGCGCATCCTGCTCCTCGACGAGCCCACGTCGGGGCTGGACCCACACACCAGGAGCAACATCTGGGACACGGTGACCAGGTTGAACAGGGAGTCGGGGATGACCGTGTTCCTCACCACCCACTACATGGAGGAGGCGGCGGACGCCGACGACGTGGTCATAATCTCGCACGGGGAGATCGTAGCGCACGGGACCCCCGCCGAGCTGAGGGAGGAGCACTGCTCGGACACCATGGTTGTCCTGCCCACGGACATGGACGCCGTCACCGGGATACTCTCCGGGTTGGATGTTGGGTTCGAGGTGGACAGGGACACAGTGGTGATCCCGCTGGGCAGCACGTTGGACGCGCTGCCCATCGCGGAGAGGCTGACCGGCCTGATGGTGTCACTGGAGGTCCGCACCGGGACCCTCGACGACGCCTTCATAAGGATCACGGGGGAGGCGATGTCATGAGCGGGATGCTCGCGCTGGCATGGAGGAACAGCCTCTGCTACTTCCGCGACCGCGCATCGGTCGTGTTCTCCCTCATGGGCGTCCTGGTCGTGGTGCTCCTGTACCTGCTGTTCCTGAGGAACATGCTCATAGACGCCTATCCCGACCTCCCAGGGATGGACGGGCTGATCGACGCCTGGGTGCTGTCGGGAATACTCGGGATAGTGTCCGTGACCACGTCCGCGGGATCCCTCCAGACGATGATCGAGGACAGGGCCAACGGCAGGTCCCGCGACATCCTCGTGACCCCCATGACGCCATCGCAGATCGCGGGAGGGTACATCCTGAGCACGTTCATCGTCGGGTTCGTCATGAGCCTTGTGACCATGGTCCTGTCCCTGGCGTACCTGGTGGCCACGGGTTGCCCCCTGGACGCCGTGGACGTGGTCGTATGCATCACACTCCTGGTGCCCTCCGCGCTCTCCGGGTCCATAGTCATCTACGCCATCACATCCTTCATGAGGAGCACGGGGGCGTTCTCCGGGTTCTTCACCATCGTGAGCGTCCTGATCGGTTTCCTCGCCGGGATATACATGCCCATGGGGACGATGCCCGGGGCCATGCAGGTCGTGGGGACGCTGGTCCCCGCCAGCCACATGGCCATGCTGTTCCGCCAGAACCTGTGCGGAGGGGCGATGGACGATGTGTTCACCGGCGCCCCGGCGGAGACCGTGGACGCGTTCAGGTCCGACATGGGCTTCGAGCTGTCACTGGGTGACTTCACGTTCACCCCCGAGACGAGCCTGCTGTACGTGGCGGCCGTGACCCTGCTGTTCTTCGCCATCGCGGTGGTCGGGATCAGGAGGCGTGTATGAAACGTTTAAACGGGGACCCCCATGGGGGACCCATGAGGAAATACGATCTCGTCTGCTTCGACATGGACGGTGTGCTCACCAAGACCCGCAGCTCATGGTGCTGGGTCCACGAATGCTTCGGCGTGGACAACGAGGAGGCGTACAGAGCGTACTGCAACGGCGAGATCGACGAATCGGAGTTCATGAGACGCGACATACGCATGTGGTTGGATGTCAAACCCGATCTGACATCCTCGGAGGTCGCAGTCCTGTTCAGGGACATGCCCCTGACCGACGGGATCCAGGAGACGATCGCCTGCCTCAGCGCCAACGGCATCAGGAGCGTCATAGTCAGCGGCGGGATAGACAGCGCGGCGGCGATGATCGCCCGCGAGTTCGGGTTCGACGATTATGCGGCGGACGAGCTGTGCACGTACGAGGACGGCAGGCTCACCGGAGAGGGGAGGCTCGTCGTCGACCTGAGGGACAAGGGTGTCAACGTCAGGGCGTTCATCGAGAAGTACGGCACGACGCCCGAGAGGACCGTGTCCATAGGGAACTCCTTCACCGACATCAACATGTTCAAGAACACGGGGCTGTCCATCGCGTTCAACCCGACGGACCCGTACACATCGGAGGCCGCCACGCACACGGTCGTGTCGGAGAACATCTCCGATGTCCTGGACCTCATCCTCGCGGATGAGGAGTGAAGGGGGCGGACCCGCCCCCGTTTCAACCCGACGATCACTCGTCGTAATCGTCGTCTTCGAAATCGAAGTCGAAATCGTCCCCGTCGAAGTCGTCGTCCTCATCGTCGAACTCGAGGACGTCGTACCTCTTCTTCCTGAGCTTCCCGTAGATCCTGGTGATGTCACGGGCCTCCGCGGCACCCCTCTTGACCAGGCTGTGCTTGGTCTTGATCGCGTGGATGAGGCAGTCGAAGTCCTCGAAGGAGAGCTGGGTGCCCACGACGAACTCGTCGTCGGGCTCGGCCTCCACCCTGAGCGAGTAGGTGGTCCTGTCGTCGTTCACGGAGACCTTGACGCTGAGGAGGTCGAACTGCTTGACCCAGATCTTCCTGACGTTGGTGGCGAGGACCTTCTTGGGCGTGGGTCCCTCCTTGACGTCGATGTGGGTGACGCAGACCCTCCTGCCGTCGTCGAGGAAGAACTCGTCCTCGATGGCCAGGATGTCGTTGCTCTCGATCGTGGTCTTTATGACCTCCGACTCGTCGCCGTCGCTGAACACGACGGGGACCTCGATGAGCTCGGGGATCTTGATGGTCTCGGACGTCACGCGTCCGCAGCCGTTGCACTTGAAGGTGCCCTCTATCGTCGCCTTGCCCATCCTCCCCTTGAGGATCTGGTGCTCGGTCTCGTCGTCGCAGACGGGGCACTCGTAGAACAGGGTGTCCGGCATCTCTCTCTTCAACATAAGAATCACAGGTCCGTCATGAACGGGAAACCGTGCCCCGGAATGACTACGTCTGCGTAGCGCCCTATCTTCTTAATACTTTCCAATGCCAGGGTCCCGTCCACGTTGAGGGCGGGGGGCACACCGCGGCGGAGGTTGTCCTCGAGGGGCACCGCGTCCCCGGCGACGACGTAGTGCCTGTCCGCATCCACGAACACCGCCATCGAGTCCATCGTGTGACCGGGGACGTGGACCAGCTTCACACCACGGCAGAGCTCGTACTCGGGGACGTCCACCACCGTGGCACCGGGGACGTCGACATCCCCGCCGGAGTGCACGTACACGCGGGCGTTCCTGTAGAAGCCGAGGTTCTCCATGTGGTCCGCATGCGTGTGTGTGAGGACCACGGTGTCCACGTCCTTCGGGAACACCCCTATCTGCTTGAACGCGGTCCTCACCGCGGGTTCCATGTACCTGGTGCTGGGGTCGACCACAATCGTGTGGCCCTGCGCACGGATGAGGACCGATGTGGAATCGGCCTTGGTGACGTTCCCGTCCGCATCGCGTTCCAGGTCCCCGACCGCGAGGATGTCCAACTGAATCATACGGTTGTCAGTCGGATGTTGGTATAAATCCACTTTGATGGGGTTGATATACCCGTGGGGCCGATGACGTTGCATGGCACCGCATACCCCCCTGAAGGAGTGTACCGAACGCACCCGTGACCCGGAGGTGCTCCCATGAGGTACGACCCGGGACTCGAGATCGGGACCGACCCCGAGGTGTACCCGCCATCCGAGGACAGCATCCTCTTCATAGAGTCCCTCGAGGTCGTCCCGGGGGAGAGGGTGCTCGAGATAGGGTGCGGATCGGGCGTGGTTTCGATCCACTGCGCCAAGGCGGGTTGCGCCGTGACCTGCGGAGACATCAACCCGAGGGCGGTGGAGCTTGCCGCACGCAACGCGGAGGCCAACGGGGTCCGGATGACCGTCGTGGAGACGGACGTGTACAGCAACGTGGAGGGAAGGTTCGACACGATCCTGTTCAACCTGCCCTATCTGCCCGTGGACGAGGACGGGCTCCTCGCCAAGGCCTGGTCCGGTGGTCCGGACGGCCTCGGACCGCTGCCGGAGCTCCTCGAGGGGGCACCTGGGCACATCTCGGACGGGGGACGCGAGGTCGTGGTGGTGTCATCGCTCATGGACACCGCCGAGCTGTGGGAGCTGCTGGACAGGTACGACGTCAGGTCCCTGGGGGAGCTGAAGCTGTTCTTCGAGAAGCTGTCGGTGCTGGAGATCCGCCCACTCCAGTAACCGTTATACCGTCACCGGTGAATCCCAACCCATGGAATCCATGGGTAGCAAGGTCACCGCGGCACTGGCCGTGGTGGCCGTGATCCTGTCCGCCGTGGCGCTCTTCGAGGTCGCCACGGGGGATGAAGACAACAGGGCCGCCATGCACTTCGGCATGGGGGACAGGACCGATGCGGAGATAACGGAGATCGAATCCTTCGTCTCGGACCTCGTAACCACCGGGTACGGTCAGGGCTACACGGTGTACAGGGCGTCCGGTGCCGCCGTCGTCGACGGCGAGGTCATCAGGGACGGCACCACGCTCGTGTTCATCGTGAACGGCATCGACTCGGACACCGCGATGGAGATGGCCGACACCGTCGTCGAGAGGTTCGGTGTCGTCGCCATGGTGGAGATGGGGAGCAGCAGTATGGACCTGCTCCTCCCCTGAACTGAAAAACCAAGATGTTTATCATCCCGGGCGTGAGCCCGGGATGGCCCCTCATCCGAGGAGCTTCCTGATCGCTTCGGTGAGCAGCTGGTTCGCCTGCTTGCCGTCGAGCTTCCCCCTGAGGGCGCCCATGACGGGACCCATGAGGCCGCCGATGGCCGCCATGCCCTTCTCGCGTACGAAATCCGCACGCTCGTTGACGATCTGCTCGATTATCCTCGCGGCCTAGCCGGCGTCGACCGCCTCGAGTCCGAGCTTCCTGATCGCATCCTCCGCGGCCGTTCCGGTGGACATCTCCCTGAGGAGTGCGGGCAGCGCCTCCTTGGCGAAGCGTCCCTCCCTCAGGAGCGCGAACACGCCGAGGATGTCGTCGTCCGTGAAGACACCGAGGTCTATGCCGTCGTGCTCCATCTCGCTGAACACGTTGAGGAACATTGTGGCCGCGATGGGTGCCATCGCCCTGTCCTGGGCGATCCTCTCGAAGAGCTCGTCGTTGGACTGCCTGACGATCTGCCTGGCCTGCTGCTGGTTGATGCCGTACTGCTCCACCAGGCGGCCCTCGATCTGCTCGGGGAACTCGGGCATGTTGTCCCTGGTCCACTGGAGCCTCTCGTCCGTGATGGTGGTGGGCGGGACGTCGGTCTCGGGGTACATCCTGGCCGCACCGGGCAGGGGCCTGGAGTACTTCGTGGTGCCGTCCGGGAGCGGGTCCCTGGTCTCCTCGGGGACACCGACGAGGGCCTCGTTGGCCCTGGTGACGGCTGCCTCGAGGGCGTCCCTCGCCCTCTTCTCCCTCGCAGCGCAGATGACGAAGGCGTCATCGGCACCGGTCATGCCCAGGTACTCCCTGAGCGCGTCGACGGTCCCCTGCTCTATGCCGTAGTTGGGGAGCTCGTCGGAGTGGAATATGCCCTTGACACCCTTGGTGCGGGCGCGCTGTGCCATCTCGGATCCGAGCCTGAGGGTCTTGTTGTCGCCGTTCATGACACCGGCGAAACCGGGGAGACGCACGGCGATGACCTTGCCCTTGTCGTCCAGTGCGCCCCTTATGACCTTGGACTCGCAGGATGCGAAGACCCCGGTGACGTCCACGGGGTCGAACGGGACCTCCGCGACACCGCGCTCCGTCAGGATGTCCTTGATCCTGATGAGCATCCTCTGCCTGTTGACCTCGTTCCTGACGTAGTCGGGGATGAGCTTGAGGTCCCCGACACCCTTGAGCTCGATGCGGGCCCCGCCGGGGATGGAGATGTTGAGGTCCTGACGGATCGTACCGATACCGCGCTTGACCTTCCTGGTGGCCCTGAGGAGGGTACCGAGCCTGAAAGCGACCTCCATGACCTCCTCGGGGGTCCTCATGTCGGGCCCGGTCGCGACCTCGATGAGGGGTATGCCGAGACGGTCCAGCCTGTACAGGACCTCGTCGTTCTTCGTCTCGACCTTGCGTGCCGCATCCTCCTCGAGACAGACGGAGAGGATGGAAACCTTCCTGTCGCCGACCTCGACGAAACCGTCGGTGGCGATGAGGGCGGTCCTCTGGAAACCGGAGGTGTTCGATCCGTCCACGACGATCTTCCTCATGAAGTGGATCTCGTCGATGACGTTGGCCCCGAGCATCTCGGAGAACGTGAGCGCCGTCTGGAGCGCCTCGGCGTTGACGTCGTGCGGGGGCTCCTCGTCCAGCTCGACGAGGCAGCTGGTCCCGTCGCAGCACTGGTACCTGTAGCCGAGCTGCCTCTGGAACTGCGCGAGCGCGGCGCGGTCGATCTCGCCGGTCTCGGAGTTGGTGGGCCTGAGCCTCCTGTAGTGGGCACCGGTACCCTCCTCGCAGAGACGGCTGTCGCATGAGCAGAACAGTTTCTTGGTGTCGAGCTGCTGGTGGATCTCGATACCGCACATCATCTCGTAATCCTCAGACATCTACGGTCCTCCTGTCGGACATCTCGCCCGCGAGGGGCGTCATCATCATCTCCCTGGCCTCCTCGACGGAGGATGTGTTGGCCAGGACCCACATCAGCTTCACGTACGCCGTCTCGGGGAGCATGTCGAGCACGGTGATCGCACCGGCGGACAGGATGTCCCTTCCGGTGTTGTACACGTTCAGGTTGGTCCTGCCGTTGAGGCACTGGGACGTCATCACGACGACGGTGCCGTTGTCGCATGCCCTCTTGATGAGCGGGATCATGTTGGAGTTCACGTGACCGAGTCCGGATCCGGAGATCACGATCCCCCTGCACCTCATGAACACGTCCTCGAAGAGCGCGGGGTCCATGCCGGGGTAGTACTGGAGCAGGGCGCACGCCCTCTCCATTCCCGTCCTGGCCACGACCTCGGCGGAACCCACGCGGGGTCCGTCGGCGGAGACCTCCATGGCGCCGGATGCGTCGATGTGCGCCACGGGTGCCGCGTTGATGCTGTGGAAGGCGTCGCGCCTGGAGGTGTGCATCTTCCTGACACGGGATCCGATGTGGACGGCAAATGAGTCGTCGCCGGTGGTGTCGTGCATGACGACGTACACGCCGGCGCGGTCCGCACCGGTGCAGAACCTGGCGCATGCCATGAGGTTGCTGGACGCATCGGACGAGGGACGGTCGGAGGACCTCTGGGCACCGACCAGCACGACGGGTTTCGACACGTCGCCCAGCATGAAGGAGAGGGCGGCGGCGGTGTAGCCCATGGTGTCGGTCCCGTGGGGGATGATGATGCCGTCGGCACCTGCGTTGATCTGTGCGGCGACCTCCTCGGCCAGCCTCTGCCAGTTCTCGACGTTCATGTTCTCGGAGAATATGGAGAACAGGACGGTGGCGTCGATGTTGGCGATCTCCCTGATCTCGGGGACGGCGTTGATCATGTCGGAGGTGGACAGGGCGGGGTGCACCGCACCGGTCCTGTAGTCGACGTAGGATGCGATGGTCCCGCCGGTTCCGATGAGTACGAGCCTGGGCAGTCCCTCGCGGGTCTCCACGGGCTCCTCCCTCCTGACGGGTGCCGCGGGGGCCTCCAGCATCTCGACGGTGGTGTCGTCGGTGACCCTGATGCCCACGTTGTAACCGCTCTTCATCTTGAGTATCAGCACATCCTCCGCGCTGAACTCGTGGTGGGGCATAAGTGTCCCCACGTACGTCCTGCCGTTCTTGACGACGGACATCCTGGACCCCTCGGTAGCGCCGAGTGCCTCCAGGGTCTTAGATAGTGAATCTGAGTAGCTCATGCTGTTCGGATGGGGAAGCGGTTGGTTGTTTATACGGTTTCTTCATGCGCGCCCCCGCGTTGTGCGACACATTATTAGCACGCGCGCGGATACGGGCGGCATGCACATGATCCAACCCGGGATGGAGATCGACGTCCTCAAGGAGAACAGCAAGATCGCCCATGAGAACTACCGCCTCATGAAGAGCCACGGAATCAAATCCGTCGATTTCATGGGGTCCATCGGAGCGGGCAAGACCGCCCTCATCATCAAACTCGCCGAGAAGCTCAGGGAGAGGGGTGTGAGGGTGTGCGCCATCGCGGGCGACGTCACGGGTGCGGACGACTACACCAGGTTCGAGAAGTCGGGACTGGAGGCGGTGAACTGCAGCACCGGGCACGAGTGCCACCTCGATGCCAACCTCGTGAGGCGCACGCTGTCCCAGATGGACCTGGAGAGGTACGACGTCGTCTTCATCGAGAACGTCGGGAACCTCGTGTGCCCCGCCGACTTCCCCCTCGGCACCGACTACAGGGTCGTGGTCGTGTCCACCACGGAGGGGGACGACATGGTGAGGAAGCACCACGACATCTTCCTGCACTCGGACATCGCGATCCTCAACAAGGTGGACATCGCGGATGCCGTGGACGTCGACCCCGACGTCATAGCGGGGGACTACAGGAAGCTCACCGGCGGGATCAAGGAAATGCACAGGTGCAGTGTGAAGAGGGACCAGGGTCTCGAGGAGATCCTGGCTGCACTCAAGCTCTGAGGTGTCACAATGAAGGTACTCACAGTTGGAGGAGGCGGAAGGGAGCATGCGGCCGTCGAGGCGCTCCACCGCTCCGGCGCGGAGATTTACGCCGTGATGAAGAACGCAAACCCCGGAATCATCGCCAGGTCCGCCGGGTACATGCTCTGCGACGAGAAGGACGTCGCGGCCGTCTGCGCGTTCGCGAAGGAGAACGGGGTCGAACTGGCGTACGTCGGTCCCGAGGCCCCCCTCGAGGTGGGCATCGTCGACGCCCTCGAGGCCGAGGGGATCAGATGCGCCGCACCCACGAAGGCGGCGGCGAGGATAGAGACATCCAAGACGTTCATGAGGGAGCTCGTCGACAAGTACGGGATCGAGGGGAACCTCGGTTTCGCCCACTTCGACAACGCCGGGGATGCGGAGGAGTACCTCCGCGGCATCGACCACGAGATCGTGGTCAAACCCGTCGGACTCACCGGAGGCAAGGGCGTCAAGGTCCAGGGCGAGCACCTGCACGGCATGGGAGACACGATGCAGTACATCAACGAGATCTTCGACCAGAACATCGGCGGCGCAGGCGTGATCCTCGAGGAGAGGGCCGTCGGGGAGGAGTTCACCCAGATGGTGTTCGTCGACGGCAGGAACATAGTCCCCATGCCCCTGGTCCAGGACCACAAGAGGGCGTACGAGGGGGACGTCGGACCCAACACGGGCGGAATGGGATCGTACACCGACTCCGACCACCTCCTGCCCTTCATAACCCAGGGGGAGAGGGAGCAGGCCATCGCCATACTGCAGTCCATCGTCGACGCCATGGCCGAGGAGGGCTGCCCCTACCGCGGCACCATGTACGGGCAGTTCATGCTGACCGTCAACGGCCCCAAGATCATCGAGATCAACGCCAGGTTCGGGGACCCGGAGGCGATGAACGTCCTCCCCATCCTCGAGACCGGGTTCACCGACATATGCTGGATGATGGCCACAGGCACCCTGTCCGGCGAGGTCCGCTTCTCCGACAAGGCCACTGTCTGCAAGTACGTGGTCCCCCGCGGATACGGTGTGAAGTCCGAGTCCGGACACGAGATAGCCGTGGACGAGGAGTCCATCGCGAAATGCGGCGCCACAGTGTTCTACGCCAACGTGGACCAGAGGGACGGCGTCCTCGTGACCGGGACCTCCAGATCCGTGGGCGTCATCGGCATGGCCCCGACCCTCGAGGAAGCCGAGAGGAACTGCGAGGCCGCACTCGAGTACGTGAAGTGCGACGCCATCGCGGTCCGCCACGACATCGGCACCCGTGCCCTGGTCCAGCGCAGGGTGGACCACATGAGGGAACTGCGCTCGGCATGAAGCGCTTCGCAGTGAAGATCGCGTACCTGGGTGACGGTTTCTCCGGATCCCAGGTACAACCCGATGCCAGGACGGTGGAGTCGGAGGTCCTCGCGAACCTGGTACTCGTCACGAGGATGGATCCCTCCGACCTCGACCTCCGCTTCTCCAGCCGCACTGACAAGGGGGTCAACGCACTCGGCAACGCCGTGGTGTTCTATTCCATCCTGGAGGACGGCGACGTGCTCACCAGGGCGCTCAACTCGGTCTCCAGGAGCATCTTCTACAGGTCCTACTGCGAGGTCGACGACGGGTTCAACCCGCGTCACGCGTCCCGCCGCACCTACAGGTACGTGCTCCCGGCCGAGGGCATGGACATCGGTCTCGCCGAGGAGTGCGCGGAGATGTTCCTGGGAGAGCACGACTTCGCGAGGTTCTGCCGCTACGACGGGAAACCGACCGTCGCCACCGTGGACTCCATAACCGTGATGCCCGAGGGGGACACCGTCGTCCTGGAGTTCAAGGCACGCTTCTTCCTGTGGAACATGATCCGCAGGATATCGTCCGCCATACACGCCGTCTCCACCGGGAGGTCCGACATGTCCGAGGTCCGTTCGGCCCTGGATGGGAAGGACGTGTCCTTCGGGGTCTCCCGCCCGGACGCCCTCACCCTTGTGGACGTCGAGTACGACTGGCTGGAGTTCGTCCCGGCCGATCCCCGCAGGTACTCCCGCAGGAGGGACGGGGAGATCCTCACCTCCGAGCTCCGCATGGGGTTCCTCCGCTCACTGTGAGTTTTTTCTATCTCCCCGACGTTCGTTCGGTCATGAGAGGTTTGGACGAGGGGGTGTCCTCCGTGATGGGGGAGCTCTCGTATCTGGAGGAGGGGCGCGAATCCGCCATGGCCCTGTCCCGCAGGGTGATCCGTCAGACGAAGGCGGTCATCCACGACATGCATACATCCGGCGACGTGTCGTCGACGCTCCCCGAACTGAGGGGGACCATGGACGGTCTGCTGGAACTGTGCCGCGACCCGTGGATCCGCACACTCGGCCCCGTGCAGGACGCCATGTGCGAGTACTGCGAGGCCGTGCTGTTCGTGTCGATGATGCACGGGGAGGAGCTCCCGACCCACGCCGATCTCGGTGTGACGGCGGCATCGTGGGCGATGGGTCTGGCCGACTGCGAGGGGGAGATCAGGAGGGCGGTGATGACCCGTCTGATGGACGGTGACCTGGATTCGGCCATGGGACTCTTCCGCATGATGGAGGAGGTGCACAACGCGGTGATGCTCTTCGACGTCCCCGACGGGGTGGCTCCGATGAGGAGGAAGCAGGACATCGCACGCGGGATAATGGACAAGACCCGCTCGGACCTGACCATGGCATCGATAATGGACGTGGGCAGAAGGTAAGTCGTTTTTAAAGGGGAGGGTGACCCCTCCCCGTTTGTGATCCTGTTCAGCGCCTGGACTTGGGCTTACCGTAGTTCTTGACGGGCTTGCGGTAGACCCAGATCAGGACGAAGACCATGATGACGACGAACAGCACCGCGAGGATGATGTAGGTCGTGTAGCTGGTCTCGCCGACGTAGAAGGTGTGGGTTTCGCCCAGACCCTCGATGGCGAGCGCCTCGCCCTCTGCGGGGATGACCTTGAAGGTGTGCTTCCCGTCGGAGGGTGCCGCGATCCAGTCGTAGGATGCGGTGGCGGTCCCGTCCTTGTTGAACGTGGTGGTTGTGTAGCTGTCCTCGATGACGTTGCCGTCGACCACGAAGTAGAGTCCGATCGCCGCGTCCACGTTACCGTCCTTGTTGGACAAGGTGACGGAGAGGGTGATGGGCTCGACCGCACGGACGGTCTTCTCCTCGGTGATGACCTTCTCGTCCGCGTCGCCGACCTTGTAGGTGTACTCGACGACGAGGGTGTACTTGCCGGCCTCCTTGGGGGCCTCGACGGTGATCTCCTCGGAGACGTCGTTGGTCAGGTCGCCGGAGGAGGGGGAGACCGCACTGCTCATGGTCTCGCCCTTGGAATCCGTCAGTTTGGCCTTGTAGGAGATGGAGACCTCCTCCTCGGTTCCCTCGAGGGAGGGGTCGGAGAAGATGATGGTGAACACACCGTCCTCCCCGACCTCGATTATGTCGGTCTCGTATCCGATGTTGGTGAAGGGCTCCGCGTCGGTGGCGGGGACCATGCAGACCGCCGCCACGGCGAGGAGCATCATCACTCCGAATGTTGCTTTCAGTTTCTGCGTGAGAACACCCCCCTCTTGCTTCCGAGCCAGAAGACGGCGATCAGCATCAGGATGCCGAACGCCAGGAGGATCCAGACACCGGTGGGCACGGAGGGTGCCTCGTTGGAGATGTCCGTTCCCTCGGCCTCCATGGAGTCGACTGCGAGGTCGACCTTCTCGGGACTGAGGTTGAACTGCTTGGAGTCGGATCCGACGGAGACGCTTCCGGAGACGGAGGGCGTCTCGCCTGCGACGGACCCGGTCATGGGCATGAGCTTGACGTACACGGTGGTAGTCTGGAACGCGAAGACCTCGAGCGCGGTTCCGGGCTCGACGATGGTGCATCCATCCTCGTCCATGATGGTGACGAACCATCCGGACACGGCGTTGACATCGACCTCGACCAGCTTGGAGAAGTCGTCGGAGTTGACCACGGTGATCGCGTACATGTACTCGGATGCGGAGACCCTGTCCTTGGAGGCGATTCCGCCGTCCTTGGCGAAGAGGATCTGCGCACCGTTGCTGGTGGAACCGGAATCGAATCCGACGATGTCGCACTCGACGCTGTCGGAACCGTTGATGTCGGTGACGGTGACGGTCATTCCATCGGAACCGAGTCCGACCGTTGCGGCGTTGTAGTATCCGGTGACGGTGACGGTCGCGGTCTTTCCCGCCGCGACGGATGCACTGTAGACCTTGTCGAGGACCCATGCGTCTCCTGCGGAGATCATGAAGGTCTTCTCGGAGTCGCCGTTGTTGGTGATGGTCACATCGACCTCTCCGACACCCGCTCCGAACTGCGCACTGGATGCATCGGCGGTGAAGGGCTCGTCCTCGTCGGACACGACCTCTCCGAGGGTGAGGACCGCGACGTTGCGGATCTCCTTGTCCTTGAGTCCGGTGACGTCCACGGCGTTGGTGTACTCGATCTCGTCGCCGTCGACGGTGGCGGTGACGGTCGCCTCGAAGTTGGCGGCTGTCACGGAGGAGGGGAGCACGACGGTGTAGGAACCGTTCTCGATGTCGAACACGACCTTGTCGGATCCGTAGGTGACGGTGAGCTTTCCGTCCCCGTCCACTCCTGTGGAACCGGTGACGGTCATCCTGGCGTCCTGTGCCCTGAGGTCCACGGTGGTGTCCGCGATGGTCTCGTCGGAGATGTATCCGTATGCGATCTTCTGCTCGGAGCCGTTTCCGTTGACGGACTTGAGGAAGTACTCGAATCCGTCCTCGAAGTAGTACTTTCCATCGACGAGGTAGTGCTCGCCGTCTCCGGAGATGGTGACGACGTCACCGGAGTTCTTCTGGATGGTCACGGTGTAGACGTCCACGGGGTCGAGACCGGAGAACACGTTGGTTCCGGGGTAGACGTAGGCGGTGCCGTCGAAGTAGACTCCGGAGGCACCGTCGATGACGATGTCGTACTGACCGGGCTGGATGGTCTGGGTCTGTCCCGCTGTGAAGGTGTACTTGACCTCGTCGTCATCGTACAGGGTGGCGGTCATCGCGTAGTCGGACTTCACACTGACGTCCTTGAGGACGTTCTTGTCCGCTCCGGCCTCGCCGACCTTGACGGTGAGGGTGTAGGTGGTGGTTCCGCTCTCGCTGAGCTCCTTCTCCAGCTTCTTGCAGTCGAAGATCGCGTTGTCGAGTGCACCTCCGTTGAGGAGGAGCTTGCCGGTGGCGTCCTTGGGGACGTAGAACGATGCGGTTCCATCGGTACCGGTCATCGCGTAGACGGTGTACGCCTTTCCGCCGGTCGTGAAGTCGACCTGTGCGAGGACGGAGTTGAGCTTGAGGTTGGTTGCACCGGACATCTGGGCATCGAACCTGAACGTGGTGCTGACCTTCTTCCCGTCGCCGAGGACGATGTCGCCGACGTCTCCGCCGACGGTCTTGTCGACGAGTGCGACCTTGGACCCGTTGTTGGCGAGGATGGTGTAGTCACCTGCGACGAGGTCGGCGGAGAACTTTCCGTCGGATCCCGCCTTGACGGTGACGACGGTCTTCGTCTTCCCGTTGATGAACTGGACGGTTCCGCTGACGGCCTTCTCGCCGTCCTTGAGGGTACCGGTGACGGAGACCGCGTTGCCGCTGGTGGCGGTGACGCCCTTTCCGTCGTAGGTTCCCATGTGGACCTTCCCGTCGACGACACCGTAGACGGAGTAGAGCTGGAGGTCGGTCGCGTATCCGACGGGGACGGAGAAGCTTCCGTCGGTGACGACGGTGCTGAACGCACCGGATGACACCATGACTCCGGAGGGGAGGCTGGTGGACACGTTGTCCGCCTCGAACACGTTGAGGGTCACTGACTTGTTGCCGCTGGTGGCGTTGAGGTCGGTGGTGTTCATGGAGACGTAGTCGCCGGTCGCGTATGCGTTGTACTTGCCGGGGAGGACCGCGATGACGGCCTTTCCGTCGGTTGCATCACCGGTGAAGGTCATTCCGTTCTCGGTTCCGACCACGACGACGGACCCGTCGACGGTGTTGCCGAGGACGTCCTTGAGTGTGGCGGTGATGTTGTAGGTCTTGGGTGCGATCTCGAATCCGGTGTTGGATCCGGGTGCGACGTCGACCTCTCCGGTGGCGGAAGCCACTCCGGTGGCGTCGAGGAGCCTGTAGGTGTAGGTTCCGGGGACCATGGTCTGGATGGTCGCGGATCCGTCGGTGGTCTCGACCTCGTATGTGCCGCCGTTGTCCACATTCTCGAGGACGACCTTGAAGTCGGCTCCGGTGACGGGGGCGCCTCCGACCACGACGTCGAGGTCGAGGGACGCTGCTGCGACGGACACGGTCGCGGGGACCTGGTTGCGGTAGGACGCGTACTCGATGTCGCCGAGGTAGAGCGTGACCGTGTAGTCTCCGGAGGGGACCATGACCTGTGCCTTGCCGGCTATGGTGTAGGCCTCGGAGTAGTTCTCGCGGACATCGGATCCCTCCGCGTTGACGACGACCCTGGCGCCGTCGACGGTGGCTCCGTCGGCGGAGGTGACGGTCATCGTGCTGACGGACGAACCGGTTCCGACGTACTCGTAGAGGATGATGGAGGACAGGTAGTTGATCACTCCGCCCTGGGTCCTCTGGGCCTCGATGGCGTCGGAGTAGTCCATGTACTCCCATCCGTCGGAGGACACGCTGGCCGCACCGTTCTCGTTGTACTGAACCTGCCAGTAGACGATGTCGAATCCGGTGAGGTAGGATCCAGGCTTCGCGACGGTCTTCCCATCGCTGACTGCGAGTGCCGCGAGGTAGTTGTAGGAGCTGGTGAAGCCGGCGGACTCTGCATCGGTGCCGATCATGGCCTTCCAGAGGAAGGTGTCGTAGATGGCGTCGGTGTAGACCGTGGTTCCGTAGTAGGTGTTGTAGCTGAAGAACTGGGTCGCGGCCCCGTATCCATCGGTCTTGTAGTCTGCGAAGTACGCGATGGTGGGGAAGTCGCTGCCGTCGTTGTACTGGAGGGGCAGCATGGAACCGTCGACGAGGACGTACGTGATGTCGTCCTGGGTGGCGGAGCGGACGGAGTCGTAGAGCTCCATGATCTCGATGCCGCTCATGTTCTCGAGCATGTAGTTGATGGATGCGAGGTAGACCGCGTTGACGTCGCTGATGTCGGCCCTGACCTTTCCGTAGACGGAGGGGTTGGAGACGATCTCGGAGACGGCCTTGGAGGGGTCCTCGATGTAGGCCCTGACATCCGCGGGGACGGATGCGGGGATGGTGTCCTCCGCCATCATGAGGCGGAGTGCCATTCCGGCGACGGCACCGGAGGCGCCGTCGGCGAGGTAGATGTTCGCCGCATCGCTCGCGCCTCCGCCGATTCCGTCGGTGACGGAGGTGAAGCCGCCCTGTGCGACGGAGTCGTAGGCGTAGTCGATCCAGGTGACGAGCGCGCCGGACTTGGGTGCGTCCTCGTAGGAGTCCCAGAGGTCGCCGACGGGGTAGGAGTCGCCCGCCCTGATGGTGTACTGGTATCCGTCGGAGGAACCGGCGTCGACGGCCGCGGAGAGGTTGGGGACGACCACGAGGAGCGCCACGATGAGCACGGATGCGAGGGGGAAGGGCTTGAGCATCTTCCTGAAGCATCCGGGGAACCCGGCGACCTTCATGGTGTTGAACCAGGAGCGGAGGTCGGCGAGGTCGAGGACCTTGACGATGACCGCTGCGGATCCGACTGCGAAGACGACGCCGACGACCGCTGCGTTGGCGTAGGATGTCCAGACGATGAAGAAGAGACCGAGGAGCCAGACGACCTTGAGGAGCTGTGTGGCGGAGCGGTCACCCTTCGCGAATACGTAGACCTCGTAGAGGCCGAGGCATATGGGGAGCCACATGGTGAGCCATCCGTAGTACGAGGACACGTTGGACATGGACACGCGTGTGGACACGAGGGACTCCATGATGGAGCTGCTGTAGATGCTGTTGCCGCTGACGAACGCGGTGAAGAGGTCGGGTGCGGCGAAGTAGAGGACCGCGAGGAGGACCAGGAACACCACGACGAGCGCGGGGATCGTGAAGATCCAGGGTTTGGACTCGAGTGCCTTGAAGGCGAACGCGAACACGATCGCGACGACGGTGATGAGGAGGGGCCCGGAGAAGACCGCATCCCAAAGCCCTGCCGCGATGTAGTAGGGTGCGGAGACGACGACACCGATCAGCAGGACCGCGGAGTAGGCCGTGAGGACGGTGGAGAAGTCCCTTCCCTTGAAACGGTCGACCAGGATCTGCAGGACCATGGCGACGATGACGACCACGAGGAGGACACGGAATCCGTTCCAGGTGAGCGCCGCGAGCGCGAGGAACAGGCCGGCGAGCACGGCGTTGGTGAACACCGCCTTGCGGGAGACCTCCTCCGCGTCGATGGCATGGACCATCCTGATCAGGAAGAGCGACATGAAGGCCGTGAGGAATGCTGCGAGGGCGTACTCCGTTCCGCTGGAGAACACGGAGGTGGCGATCGGGAGTGCGAGGAAGGCGAAGATGAGTGCCGACACGACTCCGATTACCTTGTTGCCGAAGAGCTCCTTACCTACGAGGTAGACGGGGATGCAGGTGAGTGCACCGACGACGGGGTTGAGTCCCGCGAGTGCGGCGGATGCCGCCTCGGTGGTGCTGAATCCGACCGCGGAGAGGACCATGGCGACGATCGCCGCGACGAAGTCCATGAGGGGCGGATAGACATTGAGTCCACCAATGGGGTAGTTGACGGCCGTATCCGTCAGGGAGTAGCTACCGTTGAGAATACTTTCGATCACATGCAGGTGATACTGAGCACTGGATCCGCCCGACAGCGCGAAGTTGCCGTCCGCGGAAACACCATATGCGAACACCGTCCTGAGCAGGAACGCCACGACGACGATGAGGCAGATGGAGAGTGCACACCAGTGGTTCTTCAACCACCCATTGTCGCTTTTCTCGCGACTGCCCCCCGTATCTGCGGGGGCGGTTGACTCTTTTCCGAATTTGCGCATTCTATAAGTCTCCGTCTTTAGAATGCGCGTTCATACACGGACTTGTATTAAAAGGTTTTATCCTGTTCCTTATTATTTATAATTAAAATAAGGAAAGGGGGTTCAGAGGACGGTGCGGATGTCCTCCGCGAACGCCCTCGCGGCCGCACGCGGGTCCTCGGCACCGTATATCGCACGCCCCACGATGGCGTACGTCGCCCCAGCGGATATGGCGTCCGACGCCTTCCCGCCCTGGGCGCCCACACCGGGGGAGAGGATCTTCAGGTCCCCTATCACCTCGCGGATCGCCGCGATCCTGTCGGGACGCGTGGCGGGGGCTATGAACCCGTCGACACCGCACTCCACCCCGAGACGGGCCATGTCCTCTGCGTTGGGTGCCGTGAACATCCTGCCTCCGGGATGGCTCATCTCGGTGACGGCGTAGACCTCGGCGTCCCCTGACGCCTCCACCGCCGCGCGGAGGGAGTCGTCGCCGGCGAACGCGTGGACGATTATGGCGGATGCGCCGCGCGAGACGGAGTTCTCAACGATTAGCCTGACGGTGTTCGGGATGTCGGCCACCTTGAAGTCGCATATGACCTCGGACAGCTCCGACAGACGTGTGATCATCTGAGGTCCCTCCGACAGCACGAGCGGCCAGTTGATCTTGATCGCATCGACGATGTCGCCCACGGACTCCGCGATGCGCAGTGCCTTCTCCCCATCGGTCTCGTCCAGGGCGAGGACGAGTCTGCTGTCCATCTTCATGGACGACAAAACCTGGCCGAGGGTTATTAAATCATCGCCCTGATGACACCCCATGCTCAGGAAGATGGAATGCGGCTCGCTCTGCAACGGAGGGGTCGCCGATGGTTGCGAACACTGCATCGCCGGATCCAAGATGGTCCTTTTCGTCACGGGACTGTGCGGTTGCGGGTGCTTCTACTGCCCCGTCTCCCTGGAGAAGAAGGAGCTGGACGTCATCTACGCCAACGAGGCCAGGGTGACGACCGACGAGGAGATCATCGCCGAGGCGGAATCCATAGACGCCACGGGGACGGGCATCACGGGAGGGGACCCGCTGGCCGTCATGGACCGCACCCTGCACATGATACGCCTCCTCAAGGACAGGTTCGGGGAGGACCACCACATCCACCTCTACACGGCCACGATGGACCCCTCCAAGGTCGCCGCACTGGAGGCGGCGGGGCTCGACGAGATCAGGTTCCACCCCCCTGTGGAGCTGTGGTCGGACATGGCCTCCACACCCCTCGCGGAGATCGTCTCGGGCACCTCGATGGACGTCGGGATAGAAGTGCCAGCAATCCCGGGAAGGGAGTCCGAGCTCTGCGACCTGGTGGCTTACGCCCACTCAGTCGGAGTGCGTTTCATCAACCTGAACGAGCTCGAGTTCTCTGAGAGCAACTGGGACATGATGGATGCCCACGGGTTCTCCGTGAGGGACGATGTGTCGTCCGCCATCCTCGGTTCCGAGGACACCGCGAGGTACGTCATGAAGAGGAACCGCAGGGCGAGGACGCACTTCTGCTCGTCATCGTTCAAGGACGGGGTGCAGCTCAGGAGGAGGTTGATCCGCCGTGCCGAGCACATCTGCACCCCCTACCAGGCCGTCACCGACGACGGCACCCTCGTCAGGGGCTACCTGTACTGCGAGGACACGGCGGCCGCACGCCGCGAGCTGATGGACATGGGCGTCCCGGAGGACATGGTGTGCGAGCTGCAGGGCAAGCTCGAGGTCGCACCATGGATCCTCGAGGAGATCGCGGATTCGTTACGCTACAGGTGCTACATGTCGGAGCAGTACCCCACAGCGGACGGACTCGAGGTCGAGAGGACCCCGCTCAACTAAACATCTTGCTTTCCCGCCAATAACTTAAAAACAAAAAACTACGTGCTGTGCTGTAGCGGATATAGAACGGATCTATCCGACAGTTTCTATATCGTCAGACAACAATGTCCAAGCATGGAGGGTAATTTTGAATCCCGAGATACTCGATAATCCCTTGAATCAACTATCCAAAAAATTGAATAAAGGTCAAACCGCCACTTTAGATGGTATCAAAATAATCAAAAAATACGGTAAGTTGTACTTTAGAGGATTTGAAGAAAATGCCGAGCATGCAATATTGTATAAGGGATTGAATTCTGACCATCAACTTGCTCCAGACAACGGAAGCAACTCATTAAAACATGTAGAAATTAAACCAGACGTTGATTCGATACCTTCATTTTTATTTAGAAATTGCAAACAGCTGTCCGATATTCATCTACCTGAATCTCTAAAAATAATTGGTGAGTGTTCATTCTCAGGTTGTTCCTCTTTAAAAACAATCAAGCTTCCAAAAGACCTCACAACTATCGGAGATTATGCTTTCTCAAATTGTTCGGAACTAGGATCAGTAGAATTGCCTGAAACAACTACTCATATAGGTGATGGAACATTCTTAAATTGTTCGAATCTTAAGAATGTCACGATACATTCCACAATAGAAACAATTGGAAATCACACTTTTTCCAATTGTGACAAACTTGAGGAAATCCATGCACCGAGTGTTAGACAAATAGGCGACAGAACGTTCTCTGGATGCAAATCATTATCAAACCTAGACATCCACAAAGAACCTTTAAACTTCGGTTATAAAACGTTTGAAGATTGCGATGCTTTAATACGCATTAACGATCACTTCAGCACCGTTGGACAAGTCCTGTTCTATGATAAAATAGCCATCGGGTTAATTGATGAAAATACAGAAATACTCAAATTCACCAATGACCAACCCATTTCAATTAGCAAAAATTCCTTCATGGACAATGTGCAGCTGAAAGTTATAGACATACCTCCTAATGTCATTGAAATCGGAGATAATGCTTTCAAGGGCTGTGTCAACGTTAAGGCAATAATATTAAGAGGTGTACCTAAAATAGGTTCAAACTCTTTTTCCTTATCAAACATCCTTACTCGTGCCGAGTGTCAATTGTATTCCACTGAGCGTTTGCCCATACTCCCTCAGTACAAAGATATGCATACATCAATTTTTAACAAAGTAGATAAAAAACTAAGAGACAGCAGATACACCCCGGATTTGAATCTACCTGTGGATAAGTCTATAGTTTACGAAAGATGCATCAATAACGAAACAAGATGCCCTGTTTGTGGAAATACATTGAAACTTTTGCCTGGAAAAAACAATGGCTGGTTCAAAACTTGTTCAAACCATTATTGTAACTATACGACTAACTCGATCAAAATCTTTAAAAAATGATATAAACAACTGTCAACACTACTTATGAGATATGATAAGTCAAAAAAATGCCTGAAATATATCTAACTGAGGATAATTACTCATTATTGATTAAAAACCCGAGTTTGACACTTAATCCCGAGAGCTCCCGCTGATCGATTGTGTTTTTCCCGTGGTTTTCACCGTTCCCAGTTAGCCTGATCGGGTCATCCGAACCGGTCCAGAACCACCTGTCCAGGTGCCTTCGGCACCTCGGCAGGCGGTTTCCGACCGTACAGAGCGCGGATGACCCGCCCGAAGTTGCTGAATATGCGCCTCTTCTGACCGTTCCTGCGTGTATGGACCGTAAGTGAGAACGAGGTGAGCTCCGAGACTATCGTTTCCGCTGTCATTGTCCTCAGCTCGGGGTACAGGAACCTGGCCATGGACATGCAGAACAGGGCCAGGAACGAGATCAGCACACGTCCCCTGATCGCATCCGGAGATGTGCATCTGGCAGGCCTCCAGTCGATACCGTGCTTCAGGTCCCGGAACGCGGTCTCGACCGCGTTCCTCGACCTGTAGGCCGACAGAGCTTCCTAAGCTGTCAACGGGCGGTTTGTCAGGAGCACGAAAATGCCCTCGCGACCGCATGTCATCGTCCTCACCGCGTGTTCGACCGCCGCTTCCCTGCTGGCGAACGCCAGCGGGAAGCGGTAGTGGAGGTACGTGTCGACGAAGACGTTGGAGACGCGGTACTTCTTCCTCGGCTTCTTCCCGTTGTCCAGCGCGTTCCTCAGATTGACCATGTCGTCGTAGTCGTGCTCGGCCTTCCTGCAGTATCCCCGCAGGACTTCCGAGCGCCTGTCCAGGCTGAGGAAGATGAACCTGGTCCTGCCGAGGTTGCCCTTGGTCCTCAGAACGCAGATGTCGTCGCACACGTACTCCCAGTCGGCCTGATGAGCCTTCACGAACGCGTCATCCGACGCGTTCAGCTGCAGGCGTGTCAGGAATCCCAGGCCTGCGTCGTCGATGGCCTTGGAGTTGGTGCGCGAGTAGGCGCCGTTGTCGAACACGATCATCGCATCCTCCGGCAGCAGCGGAAGCAGCTGCCGGAAGGTCTCCTCGAAATGCGTGACATCGAGGATGTTGCCGGGCATGACAGTCAGCCCCACGGGCATGCCTGTGGCCTGGTCCACGGACAGGCCCACCACGACCTGCGGCCTGTCCGGCCGGTGGTCGCGGGTGTGACCGAACCTCACTACGGTTCCGTTGGCCGGGGCCTCGAAGTACATCGATGTCCAGTCCATCAGCACCTTCCCGAGGGTCACCCCGTACCTGGACGTCAGCTGCTTTCCGAGGTGCGAGACGATCTGGTCCACGTTCCTGCCCAGCCTCTCGACCGTGCGGTACAGGGACTTGGGGCTCGCGGCCCCAAGTCCGTACTCATCACGGACGTCCCGACTCTCCAGGATGGAATCGATCCTGTTCACCGAGATGCCGGTCATCTCCAGGGAGTTCGCGACCAGGGCGACCGTCTCCCTGGAGACGGAGGCCCCCTGGTCGCGCTTGAGCGAATCGAGGAGTTCGTCGAGGCCCGTGTCCCTGAACACGGCCTCGGTCAGCATCTTGGCGCCTACCGGCATCGTCACATCGTCATTTGGGGTCGGTATGCCGATCCCGATCCTGCTCTTCCTGCGGGACAATCCATCATCCTGCCTACCATACACCAACAGGCCGACGACCACAATCATAATACGTCGGATTCCGATGCAGAAGACGGCCTTTCGGCCTGTTTTTGTGTGTGGTAACCAAAACGAACGAAAGGCCACTTCTTATCCCTTGTCCAGCACATCGATCGCGCAGGGTGTCAGCCCCT
>JAFTYV010000034.1 GCA_017461225.1 Candidatus Methanomethylophilaceae archaeon | reverse complement strand
GCCTCGGCGACGGAGGTGGGGATGTCCTTGGGTGCTGCGAACGCACCAGTGACGAAGATTCCGGGCCTGGTGGTCTCGAGGGGGTGGTAGACGGTGGTCTTACAGAATCCGTACTCGTTGAGCTCGATTCCGAGGGTCTCGGCGAACTCCTTGGCTCCCTCCGGAGGTGCGAGTCCGACGGACAGGACGACGATGTCGAACTCCTCGGAGACTCCGTTGCTCTCATCGTCGGTGTAGTTGATGATGAGCTTCTTGGTGACGGGGTCCTCTTCGATGTTGGAGACGCGTGCGCCCCTGTGCATCTTGATTCCGTACTCGTCCTCTCCGCGGTGGATGTATGCCTCGAACTCCTTTCCGTAGGACCTGATGTCCATGAAGAAGATGTCCTCCTGGAGGTCGCCGTGCTCCTTGGTGATCATTGCCTGCTTGGTTGCGTACATGCAGCAGACGGAGGAGCAGTACTTCTTCCAGCCCTTCTTCTCGGACCTGGATCCGCAGCACTGGATGTATGCGACCTTCTTGGGGTCCTCTCCGGAGGAGGGGATCTTGATGTGTCCCCTGTCGGGACCGGATGCGCACATCATCCTCTCGTACTCGATGGCGGTGACGACGTTCTGGTACCTTCCGTAACCGTACTCGGTCGCGATCTTGGCGTCCCAGACAGCGAATCCGGGCGCGGCGATGATGGATCCGACCTCGAGGACGATCTCCTCGTCCTTGTCGTCGTAGTGGATGGCACCCTTACCGCAGTTCTTGGCGCAGATTCCGCACTTGCCCTTCTTGATCATGTTGCAGTAATCCTTGTCGATGACTGCGACACGGGGGACGGCCTGTGCGTGGGGGATGTAGATTGCCTTCCTGTTGACAAGTCCGAACTCGTACTTGTCGGGGATGTTCTTGACGGGACACTTTGCGAGACAGTCTCCGCAGCCGGTACACTCCTTGGGGTTGACGTACCTGGCCTTCTTGAGGACGGTGACCTTGAAGTCTCCTGCCTGTCCATCGACCTTCAGGACCTCGTGGTAGGTCAGAGTGGTGATGTTGGGGTGTCCGTTACAGTCCGCCATTTTGGGCGAGAGGATACATGCGGAACAGTCGTTCGTAGGGAACGTCTTGTCCAGACGGCACATCACTCCACCGATGGTAGCGTCTTTCTCTACCAGGTAGACGTGAATGCCCCTGTCTGCAAGATCCAGGGAAGCCTGGATTCCCGCAATTCCTCCACCGATAACCAATGCTGATTTAGTCAAATCATTGCCTCCGTTTACCAACTGGTGTTTGGAATGAACGAGTAATAACGAGATGGTATATTAATGAGTAGGAAACAATTATTATATATTCATGATTCATTTAATTTGAATCTTTTATTTTAAAATCAAAAATGCCTAATAAAAAATTTAGGGTAGGCTAAATTTCACATAGCCAGACTTCTAAAAAAAGCATCATCAACTGTATTTCCCCAAAGGGTAATACAACCAAATTTTTTGTAACCTTTTTTCCAATAGTTCGTTAACATGCCGAGGTTTTTCCCACGTTTTTCGATGATCGAGCAAAAAGAAAATATTTATATATCACAATACTGGAAAATCGCAGGTTTCGCACTATGCTGGGTATCTCACATACTGGATACGACATGCATCCAACGATTAAGATAACCTGAAAATGTTATTTCTGTTATCCGACCCGCGCCCGGGAACGGCTCCGGAATCCCCGGTGGAGACAACCCGAAAAATTGACATGTGCCCCGATGCGGATGGAGGTCGGCCGCAGGGATTATAACGGGGCGGCCAATCCACTCGGCATGGTCGTCAAATCGAAAAGGGGCAGGAGGAGGTACATCGTGTTCACGGTCCCCTGCAACGTCGGGAGGAACGACGTCCTGGCCGCCCTGGAACCGATCTCGGGATCCGTGCCCGAGCACAAGGTCATAACAAGCTTCGGCGGCAAGGCCGTGGTGAGGTGCGAACCCGGGAACGAGAAGAGGGTCGCAGAGGCCATGTCGTCCGCGTGGAAGGGGTCTGTTTCCCTGACGACATCCGGGACGCTGAGGACCGTCCGCGAGAAATACCCCGAGCTCAAGGTCCCGCAGAAAAGGAAGCGCTGAGTCAGACGGGCCGCTGACAACGTCTTTATAGTGCCCCATCATTGCTGTCGCGTCTAATAATATAGGAGCGTCAACAATGCAACCCGGACAGATGGCATATGACAGGGGGATCACCGTTTTCTCCCCCGACGGAAGACTGTTCCAAGTCGAGTACGCCCGCGAGGCCGTGAAGAAAGGTTCCACGACCATCGGACTGAAATACAACGGAGGAGTGGCGCTCATCGTCGACAAGAGGTCCGCGAGCAGGCTCCTCGAACCCAAATCCACGGAGAAGATCCACGACATCGACGACTACATCGGATGCGCCACATCCGGGCTTGTTGCTGACGCCAGGGTTCTCGTCGACGAGGCGAGGAAGAACGCCCAGATGCACAGGGTCCACTACGGCGAGAACATCTCCGTGGAGATGCTCGTCAAGAAGGTGTGCGACCACAAGCAGAACTACACGCAGTACGGAGGAGCACGCCCCTTCGGAACCGCCCTCCTCGTGGCCGGTACCGACGACCTCGGGGTGCACCTCTTCGAGACGGACCCCTCCGGTGCGCTCGTCGCGTACAAGGCGACGGGTATCGGGAGCGGACGCCCCGTCGTGATGGACATGTTCGAGAAGGAGTACAAGGACGACATGACCTTCGAGGAGGCAGTCACACTCGGACTCAGGGCGCTCGACGCCGCCATCGAGGATAAGCCGAAGGCGGAGTCCGTGGAGATCGGTGTTGCGGAGATCGGAAAGAAGTTCAGGAGACTCCCCGAGGGGGAGGTCGCCGCCCTCATCGAGAAGATCTGAGGCGATTGCATGGTGAACCTCGACGATGCGATTGTGGCCCGTCTGGAGAGCCACGGGGAGACGTTCGAGATCCTCCTGGACCCCCACGTCTTCGATCTGGTGAAGCAGGGCAGGCAGTTCGACATCGTCGAGTACATGGCGGTGGAGGACGTCTTCAAGAACGCCGGGAAGGGGACCAGACCGGCGGAGGACAAGATACGCGAGGCGTTCGGAACTGAGGACATCGGGGAGATCGCCAGGAAGATCGTGGAGAAGGGCGAGATCCAGATAACGGCGGAACAGCGCAAGGAGATGCTGGAGGCCAAGAGGCAGCAGGTGATCACGTACATCGCGGCCAACGCGATAAACCCCCAGACCCGCACACCCCACCCCCCGATCAGGATCCAGATGGCCCTGGAGGAGGCCAGGTTCCACGTCGACCCCTTCAAGCCGCTGGAGAAGGAGATCGAGGAGGCCATGAAGCTCCTCAGACCCCTGCTCCCCATAAGGTTCGAGAAGAGCCGCATCGCAATCAAACTCAACGGTTCGGACTACGGCCGCTGCTTCGACGACATCGTCCACTACGGACTGGTCGAGAGGGAGGAGTGGACCGCGGACGGATCCTGGATAGGCCTGATGGAGATCCCCGCGGGCCTCATAACCGAGCTCACGGAGAAGCTCAAGCACAAGACGAAGGGCTCCGCATCCGTGAAGCTCATCAGCTGACATTCGCGAGAGTGATAATATGGAAAAAAGAAACGCCAGACAGACACGCGAGATCGTCGTGCCCGGCGACATCCTCGATTCCTCGGGGATGAAGCCCGGCGAGAACGCTTACGTGCTCGACGGCAAGGTACGCGCCAGTGCGATGGGAGTCAGGAACGTGTTCCAGAACACTGTAGGCGTCATACCCCTGAGGGGATGCTACATGCCCACCTCCGGGGACACGGTCATCGGTGTCATCGTGGACATCGGACCCTCAAACTGGTTGGTAGACATCGGTGCACCCTATCCCGCACCCCTCCATGTGAACGAGGTTCCGTGGAAGGTCGAGTTCGGGGACACGTCCAGGTACCTCAGCATCGGGTACGTCGTCCTGCTGAAGGTCCTGTCCGTGGACGAGAGCAAGAAGATTCAGGTCACGATGAAGGACTCCGGACTCAGGAGGATCGAGGGCGGAAGGCTCGTAAGGATCCCCCATTCGAAGGTCTCCAGGGTGATCGGCAAGAGCGGATCCATGATCTCGATGCTGAAGAACATGACCGACTGCCGCATAACCGTCGGACAGAACGGTATGATCTGGGTGGACGGCGACGACGAGAACGCGGACGTCGCGGTCCAGGCCATCAAGATGATCGAGGAGAAGGCCCAGTCGGGCAACCTCACCGACAGGATTAAAGAGTTTATCGAGAGCAAGATCCCTCAGGATGAGATCGATGACGAGGGGGAGGAGTGACCATGAGCGGACACACTGATATGGTATTGGTTGACGACGAGGGCATGAGGATCGACGGCAGGACCGCCGAGGAACACAGGCCCATCAAGATTGAGGCCGGAGTCCTCAACAACGCGGATGGATCCGCATATGTGGAGATCGGAAAGAACAAGGTCCTTGCGGCGGTCTACGGACCCAGGGAGTGCCACCCCAGGCACCTCCAGAACCCCACCAAGGCGATCATCCAGTGCAAGTACAACATGCAGGCGTTCTCCGTCAGCGACAGGAAGAGGCCGGGACCCGACAGGAGGTCCATCGAGATCTCCAAGATCATCTCCGAGGCCCTCGAGAAGGTCGTCCTCACGGAGCTCTACCCCCGTGCATCGATCGACGTGTACATCGAGATCCTCCAGGCGAACGCCGGAACCAGATGCGCCGGACTCACCGCCGCATCCGTCGCACTCGCGGACGCAGGCATCCCCATGAGGGACATCGTCCCCGCGATCGCCGCGGGCAAGGCAGACGGACACGTCCTCCTCGACCTCAACAAGGAGGAGGACAACTACGGACAGGCGGACGTCCCCATCGCGATCGTCCCGTCCACGGACGAGATCGTCCTCCTCCAGATGGACGGCAACATGACCCGCGAGGAGTTCGACCATGCCATCGAGCTCGCGGTGGGCGCATGCCACAAGGTTTACGACATACAGAAGGACGCGCTGAAGAGGCGCTACTCCAGGAACACACAGGAGGGATCCGATGAGTAATGAGATTATGTCCGAGATCAAACGCGACCACATCGTCAACCTTCTGAGGAACGGTTCGAGGACCGACGGTCGCGGACCGACCGACATGAGGAAGATCCAGATCGAGACGAACTGCATCGAGAGCGCCGACGGATCCGCGAGGGTCAAGCTCGGCAGGACCGAGGTCATCGCGGGAGTCAAGATCATCCCCGGCACACCCTTCGGGGACACGCCCAACCTCGGTGTCCTCACCACAGGTGCGGAGCTCATCCCCATGGCCCACAACACGTTCGAGTCCGGACCCCCGGGCGAGGACGCGATCGAGCTCGCACGTGTCGTGGACCGCGGAATCCGCGAGTCCGGCATGGTGGATGTGGAGCAGCTCTGCATCGTACCCGGAGAGGAGGTCTGGATGTGTTTCGTGGACATCTACGCACTCGACTACGACGGCAACCTCTTCGATGCGGCCAACCTCGCGGCGGTGTGCGCACTCAGGACCGCGACAATACCCGGGGAGCAGTACGGCAAGGGCGAGAACAGGCCCATGCCCATCACATGCACCCCCATATCCGTCACAGAGGTCAAAATAGGAAACGAATTAATAGTAGACCCAAATTACGACGAAGAACAGATTTCATCCGCCCGCCTTACCGTCACAACCGACGACAACGGCAACTTCAGGGCAATGCAGAAGGGAGGCTGCGGTTCGATCACACTCGATGAACTCAGCACCTGTCTGGACAGGGCCGTGGAGAAGGGTGCGGAGATCAGAAAACTCATCGGGTGATCAACCATGGCAAAGAGAACAGAGAAGGCAGGAAGCGCCGGCAGGTTCGGTGCGAGGTACGGAGTCATCGTACGCAACAGGATCAAGAGCATCGAGGCACAGCAGAAATCCAAGCACGAGTGCCCCGTCTGCCACCACAAATCGGTCAAGAGGGTCAGTTCCGGAATCTGGTTCTGCAAGCACTGCGAGACCAAGTTCGCAGCAGAGGCTTACAGCCCCAAGACCAAGAAAGAGCTGTCCCAGGTCTCCGAGCAGTGAGAATCCCAGGTGATCTGATTGTACAGATGCGCAAAGTGTAACGAACCTGTGAGGAACGTTAACTCTTTGGGACTCCAGTGCGAGAAATGCGGATCGAAGATCTTCTTCAAGGACAGACCCAATGTGAAGAAGGTCCTCAAATCCGATTGAGCGATGCTCAAGGCGACACTCAGGATAACCGGTGCCGCGGCCTACGCCGCGGTACCCTCCATTTCCCCGGAAGCCGGGAGGGAACTCCCGCGCACCACCACGGAGATAGGGTACGACGGGGAGGATGCCGTGATAACCATCACAGCATCGGACACGTCGGCGATGAGGGCCGCACTGAACTCCTATTTGGAATGCATCAGGATCATCGAGGACATCGACAACCTAACCAGAGTGAGATCATGAACGGAATCAGCCCCCAGCTTCAGAATCAGATCACCCAGTTCCAGCAGGTCCAGCAGCAGCTCCAGGCCGTCTCCACACAGAAGGTCCAGATGGATGCGCAGAAACGCGAGCTCGTCAGGACCAAGGAGGAACTGGACAAGAGCACGGGAGCGGTCTACAAGACCACCGGCTCCCTCCTCATCAAAGTGGACGACGTCGACGCACTCAAGGCCGACCTCGAGGAATCCATCGAGATGATGGATGTCAGGATCAGCAGTCTCGAGCGCCAGGAGAACACCCTCAAGGAGAGGTTCACGGTGCTCCAGCAGACCATCAACACGGCAATGGGCAACATGCCCCAGCAGTAAACAGGTTAAATGCGGGGGAAACCCCGCGATTGTTCTATATCCGTATATCGATACGCGCCCCATGGCTCAATCGATGCAACAGGGGCCCGTCGACGCACTCGTGTTGGAGGATGTGCGCAAATCGTACGGGAACCGCGAGGCCGTCCACGGCATCTCGCTGACGATCAGGGAGGGGGAGATATTCGGCCTCATCGGTCACAACGGTGCCGGCAAGACCACCACCCTCAGGATGATATCGACCCTGCTCAGGATCACATCGGGCAGGATATCCGTGTACGGACACGACGTCTCCACCGAACCGGACAGGGTCAGGGAGATCATAAGCTACCTCCCCGAGGATGCGGGTGCCTACAAGGACCTCACCGGCAGGGCGTACCTGGAGTTCATCGCCAGGTTCTTCGCCAGCGGGGACGAGTTCGACGAGATGGTCGCCAAGGGCATCGCACTCGCCGATCTGGGGGACCGCATAGACTCCAAGGTCGACACATACAGCAAGGGCATGATGCGCAGACTGCTCATCGCACGCGCCATAATGCCGTCCCCGAAACTGGCGATCATGGACGAGGTCACATCCGGACTGGATGTGATCAACGCCTACGAGATCAGGGAGATCATACGCGGCATAGCCGCCGACGGCGTCACGGTCGTGATGTCGTCCCACAACATGTTCGAGGTGGACATGCTGTGCGACAGGGTCGGGATGATCGACCAGGGGAACCTGATCCTCGTCGGGACCCCGTCCGAACTCAAGGAGCGCTTCGGGGTCGGGACTCTGGAGGAAGTGTTCGTGAAGGCGGTGAAGGGAGAATGAGCCACCTCACCAACATCATACGCAAGGAGCTCAGGGAGCTGCTCACCCCGGGATCCGTCGCATCGGTCCTGATCATGGTCGTGCTGTTCGCCGGACTCGGCGGACTGATCGGAGGGGAGGTGGAGAAGGCCTCCGCCATCCCCATCGTCGGCGTGGCCAACGCCTCCGCGGGCGACGTTGTCCTCCCGGACGGGACCTCCTGGAGCGTCTACGACTCCCTCTGCTCGTACTACACCGCCTCCGGTGTGGATCCCGACGAGATCGGGGACTACGTGGTCACCATGGAATCCACCGGACCGGACGGCATCATCGGGGAGATGTCCTCCCTCGGACTGACATCGGCGATACTGGTGGACAGTGGTTTCGCGACGGACATATCGTCCGGCACCAGGGGCGAGATCACCGAGTACTACGTGTTCGAACCCACGGGGATGTTCGGCACCGTGTCCTCGACCGCTGTGTCGATGGTCATCCAGGCCATGTCGTCCGACCTCTCGTCCAGACTCATATCCAGCGTGTCGGGGGACCTGGACCACACGTTCCTCATGTCTCCCATAGAATGCGGCGGGAACAGCATCAACACCGTGATCGACGGGACCGCACACCCCGGGGTGACACCCCAGGACGTATCGGGCCAGATCACGAGCCAGACCATGATGATCCCCATAATCATCATGATCATCATCATGATGGTCGGGAGCATAGTCATAAGCTCCATGGGTTCCGAGAAGGAGAACAAGACGCTCGAGACGCTGCTGACACTTCCGATCAAGAGGACCACGGTCGTCACGGGGAAGATCGTCGCAGCTGCACTGGTGGGACTGGTGTACGGACTCGCGTACATGGTCGGGATGAGCATCTACATGGGATCCCTCATGGACCCCCTGTCGTCCGGTGTGGACCTCGGTTCCCTTGGACTGTCGCTCGACATCGCGGACTACGCCCTGGTGATGCTGTCCATGTTCATGTCGATCATATGCGCCCTGGGCATATGCATGGTCCTCGGTGCGTTCGCCAAGAACTACAAGTCGGCACAGACCATGACAATGCCGCTCAGCCTGCTGGCGATGATCCCCATGTTCATCGTCATGTTCTCCGGATGGTACAGCGCCGGACCCGCTCTGCAGGCCGTGACCTTCGCGATCCCGTTCTCACACCCCATGATGGCCATGCAGGCCCTCATGTACGGGGATGTGGGCCTCGTCGTGGCCGGACTGGTTTACATGGCCGTCTTCGCCACCGCGACCATACTCGCCACAGTCAGGCTGTACAACTCCGACATCCTCATCACGGGGCTCGGTCAGAACGGCCTCGTCCAGAGGATCACGGGCAGGAAGTGACCCCGCCGGCCCGGGCGACCGGGCCGGATACACCTTTTATAGAACACATGGATGACGGGCCCATGTTCGTGAAGATCGCCGAAGCACTCGAGGGCAGGAGGAAGGTAGTACTTGTCCATGGCAACGCAGACATGGATGCCGTCGGCTCCGCATACGCGCTCGCCAGGGCATTCCCCGAAGCAGACATATTCGCACCCAACGGCGTGGACCGTGTGGCGAAGATGGTCGCCGAGAAGATGGACGTGCACATCCTGGACCACTGCGATCTGAGCGACTACGAGCAGGTGGTCGTCGTGGACACCTCCTCCCCGGACCAGTTGGAGATGGAGCAGACGGTCCCCGACGACGCTGTGGTCATCGACCACCACAGGTCCACGGGCAAATGGGACCATGTGCGCATATTCCACTGCGACGACGGCAGGACGTCGTGCTGTGAGATAATCAAGGACCTCATCGATGCCTCCGGGAAGGAGATAACACGCGACATGGCCCTGATGCTCATGGGCGGGATGATCACCGACAGCGGACACTTCCAGTTCGCCAACGCCGGACTCATGGTGTCCTTCGCGGACCTCATGACCAGGTGCCGTATCGACATGGACGAGGCCCTGGACCTCACACGCTCCCAGGCCAGCATGTCCGAGAAGATAGCAATGCTCAAGGCGATAGAACGCACCAGGTTCGACCGTGTCGGGAACCTCATCGTCGCCACATCCTACGGCGGGAGCTTCGAGGCATCATCGTGCAGGGCGATAATGGCAGCCGGTGCCGATGTCGTCTTCGTGGGGTCGCAGAGGGACGAGGAGTTCCGCCTCAGTGCGCGTGCCACACAGGACGCGGTCCGCAGGGGCGTCCATCTGGGGGACATCATGAAGGGCATCGGTACCGAGACCATGTCCGACGGCGGCGGTCACGGCGGGGCGGCGGGACTCTCCGGAATCGGGGACGTCGAGGCCATGCTCCACATATGCATGAAGAGGACGATGGAGGTCTTCCGGGACATAAAGTCCCGGGACCTCCTTGAAAAGGGGGAATGAGTTTCACCTGAGCTTCCCGATCCCCTTGAGGACCTCGACGAGGGCCTCGTGGTTCTCGGGATGCTCACGGAAGTACTCCGCGACGGGCTCGAGGGTCTTCGCGAGCCCGTCGGACACTCCTGATTTGAGGTCGACGGGTGAAAGGGATCCTCCGAAGTAGGCCTCCGTGATCTCCTCGTACGTCCTGTACGTCACAGGGCCCCCGTACTTCTCGGGGCGGTCCACGAAGAGCTCGCCGTTCCTCGGGAGGATCACGTATCTGCAGAGCATGAGGACGGGGTTCTCGTCCTCGGACTCCCTCTCGGGGGGACAGAATGCCTTCTTCATCTTCTTGGCAATCGACTCCCTGTCATCATGGATGTTGATGCTGCTGTTGGGATCGCTCTTGGACATCTTCGCCTCGGCGGGGTTCATCCTGTTGCCGCCCTTGAGACCGGGCAGAAGGGGGGTGTGAAGTGCGATGGGTTTCTTCCATCCGAGCTTGTCGGCCGCATCCCTCGCGAGCATGTGCGCCCTCCTCTGATCGAGACCGGCGTATGCGACGTCCATGCCCATGCAGAAGATGTCGGTTGCCTGGAGGATGGGGTAGAACAGCTTCGATGAATCCACCTCGGCCTCGTCCTCGGACCTTCCCATGATCGTCATCGCCCTCTTGACCCTGGAGAGGGATGTGACCTTCGCCACCTTGATGACGGTCTCCCAGTACTCGACCTCGGAGACCATCTGGCTGGCATACTTGAACTCGACCCTGTCACGGGGCACGCCGAGGGCGATGAAGCAGTCCTCCATGTACTTGGCACAGGTGCGGATGTTCTCGAGGTCCCCTCCGAGCTTGTCGTTGATGTACGCGTGCCAGTCGGCCCAGAAGATGGTTACCTTGAAACCCGCGTCGGTGAGGTCCCTGATCTTCTGTGCGACGAGGACCCATCCGAGGTGGACGAGTCCCGACGGCTCGAATCCTATGTATGCGGTGGGCTCCTCCTTCTCGGTGAGGAGCGTGCGGAGCTCCTCCTCGGTGACGAGTTCCTCGGTGTTCCTGAGAACGAGGGCCATCCTCTCTTCGACATTCATTGTTATCGTTGCTGGAACCACGAGCAATATTAAAAATCATTCACCCATGCAGGTCCATGGTGGGAAGGTTCCTGAGATTGGAGGGATGTTTCGAGTCGAGCCCTGTTGTCCGCATCGGTGAGTACGCCTATTTCGTGAACCCCATCAGCGACGGCGTCCCGCACATGGACCCCGATCTACTGGAGGAGGTCGTGGAGGGCCTCATCGGGATCTCCGAGGAGGAATTCGACATGATCCTCGCCCCCGAGGCGATGGGCATCCCCCTCGCGACCGGGGTGTCCCTCCGTTCGGGGATCCCGTTCTCGGTCATCAGGAAGAGGCAGTACGGCCTCCCCGGGGAGATCAATGTGGATCAGAGGACCGGGTACTCCAAATCGTCCATGTTCATCAACGGCCTGTCCCCGGGCGACAGGGTCATGATCGTCGACGACGTCGTCAGCACCGGGGGTACGCTCAGGTCCATCGTGGACACCCTCGTGTCCAACGGGATCACGGTGTCGTGCGTCTCGGTGGTCTTCGACAAATCCGACGACATCGATGCGATCGGGAGGTCGCTGGGGGTGCCCCTCAGGGCGCTCATCAGGGTGGCCGTCCTGGATGGCCGTCCCGTCGTGATCCGTCGATGCTGACCGCACGGTGGCCCCTTCTTAACGTGATGCCTCCCTCGACGGGCCATGGACATGGCCCTCCTGTTCTCCGTATCGCTGGCATCGGTCATAGGTGCCGGCATGGGTCTCTTCACGGGCATAGTCCCCGGGATCCATGTCAACACCCTCGCCGCCATGTTGCTGGCGGGGTATCCGGCGATGGAGGAGGCGGTGTCCGCCATCGCCCCCGGGGTGGATGCCGCGACAACCGTCTGCGCATGTGTGACCTCGGCATCCGTCGTCCACTCGTTCGTGGACTTCGTCCCCTCCGTCTTCATCGGCGCTCCCGATTCGGAGGATGCCGTGTCCGTCCTACCCGGACACAGGCTGCTCCTCGAGGGGAGGGGCATGGCCGCGGTCCGTGCGGCCGCCATAGGGAGCCTGGTGGGGGCATCGTGTGCGACCCTGCTGTCCATACCCCTGCAGCTCATCCTGTTGGCCGGGGCGGGGGACGTCCTGGAGGGGTTCACACCCGTCGTGCTGCTGGTGTGCTCCGGGGTCCTGCTGGCCAACGAGTTCCGCAGGGGATGCGGGATGTGGGGGATCGCCGCGTTCCTCCTGTCCGGTGCCCTGGGTTACGCGTGCATGGTGCTCCCGATAGGTTCGGACGGCCTGTTCGGGGAGGGGTCTCTCCTGCTCCCGCTCCTCTCCGGCCTGTTCGGGATCCCGGTCCTCCTGTCGTCCTCGAAGGGTGGGCGCACCCCCTCTCAGAGGGATGATGGTGCGGACCCGGTGGGGCCGGGACCCGGACTCAAGGGCGTCGTGACCGGATGTATCGCCGGGTGGTTTCCCGGGATCACTGCCACGGTCGGTGCGTCGGTGGCGGCGTGCTTCATAGGGGAGGACAGACCGGAGAGGTTCATCTCCACGGTGGCTTCCATCGGGACCGTGACATCCGTCCTGTCGCTCGTGACCCTGTCGGTGTCGGGGAGCGGTCGCTCCGGGACGGCGATAGTGATCGGGGAGATCATGGGGGACGGACTCGGCGGAGCCCTGTCCGAGGGGTTCCTCATGCTGCTCCTGTCGACCGCGATGGGTTCCGCCCTCGGGTACGTCCTCACACTGCTGTCCGGGAGGTTCATGTCCGGGATCTCGGACATGGTGGACCCGGTCCGGATGAACCGTGCGGTCGTTGTGTTCCTCCTCGTGCTGGTCCCCCTCCTGACCGGACCCTGCGGGCTCCTCGTGCTGCTGTTCTCCACGGTGGTGGGGTTCCTGCCCAACGTCTGCGGGGTGGGGCGCACGGTCCTGTGCGGGTGCCTCATGGTCCCCGTGATCCTGTTCCTCTGAGCTCAGGACAGCTTGGACTCGGCCTTGGACATGAAGCGGGCATCGTCGACGATGAAACGCTCATGGGTCCCCGATCCGACCTCGCCGACGGGGTCCCTGACGGTGACGGAGAACACCAGGCGCCTCCTGTCGACCTCCACCAGCTCAGTCTCGCAGGTGACCTCCATACCGACGGGGGTGGCGGCGGAATGG
>JAFTYV010000033.1 GCA_017461225.1 Candidatus Methanomethylophilaceae archaeon | reverse complement strand
TGACCTCCGAGGCACGGTCCTGGGCCATGAGCACGGCGGTCGCCACGGCGGCCGGGCCACCAAGAACAGGACCGCGTTCTCAGGGTCGAACCCGCTGAGCACGTGGACCGAGGCCAACAGCGGGATCAGGGCCAGCGGCAGCGCATGGTGGATCCCGGATAGCGGCCGGTCGCGGATGAGGAAAGGGTTGCGGGATGCGATCAGCAGGGACACGAGTACCATGGCGGAAGGCACCGCGACCGTGGTTACCAGGGTCACGGCGGTCCCGTCCAGGACCGAACGTCCGCTCATGCCGATTATCGGCAGGATGGTCATCAGCACCAGCGGGACCATCATCCCCAGTCCGAACACGACGGTGCAGGGGACGGTGACCGATGCGCCGTAGGACTCCCCCATCTCCGCCACTGATGCGAGGGCGGTGTCCGAGGCGTCCGACATCATGCCGTCCGCATCCGACTGGTCGGAGGCGGAGGACGCGGCCACGCACATCCCCACCGACCTGGTGAACCCGGACGCCTCCGGCGGGAGGGAGGCCAGGGCGCGGGACAGGCACCCCCTGATACCGCCATCCCCGCCAGTGTCCGCATCCCTGACCACACCGGTCATCAGTTCCGACGACACGGCGGGTCCGGCTCCTGCGACGGACCTGACGGCCGATTCGAGGGAGCCCCCGGATCCGATGACCGAGGACAGCATCCCGACCACCGTCGGGGCCTCGTCCACCAGCCTCATGCAGTCGATGCGCCTCAGTCCCCCACCCCCATGAGCCCCCTGAGTCCCGCCAGCGCGTCCGCCTCGGTGGTACCGGCCGGAAGCCCGCCGAGGAGCGTGTTCGCCCTGAGGACCCATCCCGGTCCGAGGAACGACGGGTCCGTCCCACCGGCACCGGCCAGCTCCGCCCTCATGGCCGCACGGATGCCGATCTCGCGGAGGATTTCCGCCCTGCCGTGTCCGGCCACCACGCGACCGATGGCAGTCGACGAGAACAGGGAGTCCCCGTCCGTCACGGCCGTGAACGTCCCCGGGACGTCGCATGTGGAAACGACCGATTCGACCCTCCTTATCATGCCCCCGCCGGGACGCCCGCCTACTGTGCCCAAGGTCACAACGACGTCCGTCGCCGAGAACGCCTCCGGGGACACGCCCGCGTCATCCACCATCCTCCGGTACACGGTCTCAGGGGAGTCCCCGTGGACCGTGCCCATGATCGAGCTGCCCGCCCTACCGACCTGCATGCTGCGGTACAGCACCGACGCCTCCTCGCCGCGCACCTCCCCCAGCACGATGGCCGACTCACCCATCCTGAGCGCGACCCTCAGGGCATCCGCGGACCTGTCCTCCTGGTCACCCCCCATCCTGTCGTCCACCAGCATGGACTGCACCCGGTAGCCCATGGACCTCATCCTGTCGCACGGGAGCTCCAGGGTGTCCTCCAGGGTGAGGATCCTCTGGTCCAGCGGGAACTCGAACATCAGCGCCGACAGCAGGGAGCTCTTCCCTGCACCCCTCGGTCCGCAGACCAGGATGGTGCAGCGGTTGTTGACGAGGAACGACAGCAGACCCGCCGTCCACGGGTCGACGGTGCCGTTGGCGACCAGCCTGGTCAGCGTCCACGGCGTGTCGGAGTGCCTCCTCAGCGCCACGGCGTCCCCCATGGGGCTCAGCGGGTACCCGACGACCGTAGCCCTCGTGTCGAAGCCGCGGAGGTCCGTCTCGAGGATAGGGGACGACCTGCAGAACCTGAGGCCGCTGTCGCGCAGGAGGATGTTCACCAGGCCGGAGACCTCGCGTGCGTCCGCCACCAGGTTGGTGCGGCACCTCGTGTGCGCGTTGCGCCCTCCGATCCCGTTCACCGTGACGTGTATCCTGTTGGAAGCGCAGGGGGCGTCAACGTAGACATCCTCTATGTCGGGGTCCGCCAGAAGGGTCTCGAAGATCCCGGCGCCCACGGAGTGCCTGCGGGCGACACCGCACAGGTCCTCCTCCAGTCCGGCCGTGTCCGTGCCCTCGGGGCACACGGAGCGGATCTCTTCGGAGCGGGCCGAGACGGCGTCCCTGCACATCTCCGTCACGGAGTTCCTGTCGAGGGGTCCCCCGTCCCTCCTGTACCTCCCCCTCACGTCCTCCACCAGGGATCCCGCCACACGGCAGAGTCCCGCGGGGTAGGCGTACTCGAACGGCACGACCACGTACTCCGTGGCCCCGTCCGGCGCCAGTCCGATGGTCACGGTCGACACGGTTGTGGTGTACGATGAGAGGGGAACCAGCCCCTCCGACCCCTCCAGCATCCACGTGTCGCTGAAGGAGGGCTTCCGACGCTGCTCCCCCCTCACCAGGCGGGAGAACATGGAGAGGAAGTCCCCGCGGTCGGGTTCGTCCGGACCGGGGACCCTGACGGGGACGACCTCGTCGGGGGAGAACGACGCGACGGTCCCGTCGCACGACACCGGGGACGGCCGGTTCAGGACCTGTGCCAGCGGGGGCAGGCGGACGGTCACCATCCGGACATCCCCTCCGTCACCCTGCGGATCCCCGCCTCGATCCAGTCCAGGACCGTACGTGTGCCCTCGACGCACCCCGCACAACCCGGACCGTCGCACGCCCCGCCGAGCATCTCCCTCGCGCACCTCATACCGTCCCCGGGGAACGTGGCCCACACGCGTGCGATCACGGCGGACCTCTCGGCGCCGCATCCCCTGCACCTCCCGGTAGCCGGGGTCCCGGGACGGTTCCTCCTGGCGATGGAGGCCACCTCGGACAGCGCCCTGCCGGCGGCCCCGGAGACCTCCAGGTCCGTTCCGTCCCTCAGCACGACCCTCTCCCTCGCACCGTGCTCGATCATGGACCTCACCATGCATCCCGCGCACTCGCACGATCCCGGGACCGGGGCGTACCTGCACCCCGTGCAGTCCAGCACTATCGTATCGCCGTCTAGGGTGACGGAGGGCGGGTCCCCCCGTCCCCCGGACTTCATCGGAAACCTTATGTTCATGCCGGCCCCTCGTCGGGTGCGGTTATAACCGGGACTCTGTGCGGTCAGCATCACATCCGGGCGGG
>JAFTYV010000032.1 GCA_017461225.1 Candidatus Methanomethylophilaceae archaeon | reverse complement strand
GCGCGTACCTGCACGCGTAATATCATCCGCTTGTCAAAGCGGGAGGCATTATCATGAAGGCAGTTTGCAAGAACGATGAAATGATGGCCGAAGAGGTCGTCGAGAAAATCGAATCTGTTATGGGAAAGAGGATGAGCGAGTGCGACGGGAAGACCGTCGTCAGGCCCGCCAACGCGGACGAGCTCGGACAGGTCGTCTCCGCGGTCATGTCCAGCGGTGGATCCATCGCACCCCTCTCGCTGAAGGGGAAGCACGTCGACGTCGACGTCTACGTGGACACGTCCGACATGGCCGACATCGTCAGCATCGACACCACCGCCATGACCGTCAGGGCACAGGTCGGATGCAAGATGAGCGTCATCAGGGAGGCCGTCGCGGCAGAGGGATTCACACTCGGAGCGTTCCCCGCCGGAGAGGACGCCACCGTCGAGGACTGGGTCTACAAGGAGGAGGCCGGAATCGGATCCTACAAGTACGGAACCGTCAAGGACTGCGTCTTCAACGTCGTCGCGGTCGACTACGCCGGATCCGTCATCGAGACCGGATACGACAACATCGGATACTACATGTCCGGATACAACCTCATCCAGATGCTCACCGCATCCAACGGCAAGCTCGCCATAATCACCGAGGTCACCCTCAAGCTCCACCCCGCAGGTGTCACCAAGCCCCTCGCATACGAGGTCGCGGACGCGGCCGGACTCCAGGCGGCCTTCGAGAGGATCGCACAGGAGCCCTCCGTCAAGCCCCTGCACATCTCCTTCTGCGGCAACAAGATCGTCACCGCCTTCCAGGGCGACGAGCAGTTCGTCGACGCCGATGTCGAGGCGCTCGACGCCATCATGGCCGACCTCGGCGCGACCAAGGTCGACGGAGAGGGATCCTGGGCGGGAATCGTCGGATGCGAGTGCGTGGACCCCAAGCTGGTCACCAACTACATCCCCGTGAAGAACCTCGCTGCGTACATCGACGCATGCAAGGGAATCGCGGCCTTCGACATCAAGGGTAACGTCCCCGACTGCAGCACCGTCGCCGTCAAGCTCGTCGGAGACGTCGGAGAGGACGCGTACATGGCAGCGGCCGCCAAGGCGGACGAGCTCGGTGGAAGGTCCTCCTGCAGGTGCCACAGCACCTACCGCGACGAGGGCGCCAAGAAGCTCATGAAGAGGATCGAGGGCGGATTCCTGGGCCAGGAGGTCGAGGACGCCAAGGACCTCGGACGCAAGGTCACACCCGAGTTCATCGAGAAGCTCAAGGCAGCCATCGGCGCCAAGAACGTCAACACAGGCGCTGTTGACAAGATCATCTACAGCCACGACCTCGCACCCCTCCCCAAGGAGGCCGGAATCGCGTTCAACAACATCCCCGACGTCATCGCCAGGCCCGAGAACGCGGCGCACATCTCCGCGATCATGGCCCTCGCGTACGAGTACGGTATCCCCGTCGTCCCCAGGGGTAACGCATCCTGGGGTCTCGGAGGCTGCATGCCCACCGCAGGCGGAATCAGTCTCGACATGACCTCCAAGATGAAGAACATCCTCGAGATCAACACCGAGGAGCGCTACGTCAAGGTCCAGGCAGGATGCACATGGAAGAGGCTCCTCGAGGCATGCATGAAGAAGGGCTTCATCGTCGGATCCTACCCCTCCTCGTTCCCCTCCGGAACCGTCGGAGCATGGATCTCCACCAACGGAATGGGTATCGGTTCCTACAAGTACGGATCCGCCAAGGACAACATCCTCAACACCGAGATCGTCCTCGACGACGGAACCATCGTCAACACCGGATACGACGGAACCGGATCCTACAGGGCCATGTACAACCTCAACCAGGTCCTCGCAGGCGCCGAGGGTACCCTCGGAGCACTCGCCACAGTCACCTTCAGGATCTACCCCATGGGAGAGATCAGGTGCCTCGCATACGAGTTCGACGCACTCAAGGACATGAACGGCCCCATCCAGGACCTCGTCGCACACCCCTCCGCCAAGCCCCTCCACGTGGCCTGGTCCGACTACCTGCACTTCGCCAACCAGCACAGGGCAGGTGTCCACGCACCCGATGTGAAGAACCTGTGGCTCGTCACCCTCCAGGGAGATGAGAAGCACAACGACCTCGAGGAGGCCGTCTTCGATGCCATCGCCGAGAAGGCGGGCGGAAGGAAGATCTCCAGCGAGATCGCCGAGCACGAGTGGGAGGAGAGGTGCTACGAGTTCAGGGCGAGGCAGGTCGGAGTGGGAGAGATCCCCGCCGAGGTCGTCGTCCCCACCCACGACTGGGGTACCTTCACGGACGAGTGCTACAAGGGATTCGAGGCCATGAAGATGGAGGCCGGAGGAGTCATCGGAGTCATGGTCGACAGGTCCACCACCCTGTTCATGCCCTACTACTTCAAGGACGATGAGCTCATCACCGGAATGCTCGCATTCGGATTCAACTTCTACCTCGGCGATGTCGCCGCGAGGTACGGTGGAAGGACGACCGGATTCGGAGTGTTCTTCGCATGGATGCTCGACGTGATCCACGACGCACCCACCGCCACCAAGATGAGGAGCCTCAAGACCGTCATGGACTCCCACGACGTCGTCAACCCCGGTCACCTCGTCTGCGGTTCCACCAGGTTCGGACTCGACCTCACGAAGGGTCTCATGTCCATCGGAAGCACCCTCATGCAGACCATGAAGAAGATCTTCCCCAAGGACAACACCTTCACCGCGAACCTCGACAGGTTCAGGTACGACGATCTCGAGCACATGAAGGTGCTCGACAGGGTCCACACCCTCGGTGACGGAACCCAGTGAGTCCGGTATAGGGATAGAGCAAACCACTTACCCCCGGGCGACCGGGGGACACACCCCTTTGTTTTACGAGAATCGTATGGGTGGTCGGATGCCAGCGTACACGTCCGATGACCGACTCACAGGAGGTCTACGACGGATCCGGCGTAGTCCACGACGACCATGTCGGGATCCTGCGCCCTCCAGTCCTCCGCGGTGCACGCCCCGGACAGGACCCCTACGAACGCGGCCCCGGCGTCCCTGGCGGATAGGTAGTCCGCGACGTTGTCCCCGAGGTACAGGATCTCGGATGGTTCCACGCCGAGCTCACGGGCGAAGTCGAACATCGCGACGGGCGATGGCTTCGCATCGTCGTAGCTCCTGTAGTCCCTGCCGACGATAGCATCGAACCTGCCTGTGAGTCCGCAGGTGCCCAGTGCGGTCTCCGCATACCCGCGGGAACCGCGTGTGAGGATCCCGACCCTCAGCCCCTTGGACCTGATGATGTCTATGCATTCGACGGATCCCGGGAACGGTTCCGCCTCGTCGACGAACTCGCATTCGATCTCGGTGCACAGGTCGTCGATCATGCGGTCGATGGATCCGAACTCGTCGCCACGGCCGTTGGACTCCAACCAGTTCCTTATCGGATGTCTCTGCCTCTTGACGGCATCGCCGAAGTCGATCTCGTCGAACGGGATCCCGAGGGATTCCAGGATGGTCCTGTCGGCATCGTTCAACCTGCTGTAGTCGACATGCGTCCTGAGAAATGTGCCGTCCAGGTCGAATCCGACCGCCTTGAACACGGAATCCATGGTCGGGAATGCACCGACATGTAGTTAACCGGTGCGGTCGGAGGGTCTGACCGGGGGCCACATGCCCCTGAGCCTCCCGCCTTCCCTCTCGGGATCCATGGTGCTGACCTCCAGACCGGGGACGATCATCCTCACGGTGGGGACACCGAGCTCGGGACGGGTGAGGTCCACGGCGATGACGGAGTCGAAACCGCACTCCATGAGCCTTCCGAGCACGACCTCTATGTCGTCCAGGACGTAGGGTGTGGACAGGTCCTGCATGTCCTCGAGGTACACCTTCTCCTGGTTCTCCCCGAACCACATGTGGTTTACCCTCTTTATGCGGTCGTATCCCATGTCCTGGGAGATCTTCTGGAGCTGGGCGTTGATCTTCATCCCGTGCTTGTGGGTGGTCCTGCTCTGTGCGACCTCCGTGATCGCCCTTATGGCCGCGATCTGCGGGTTGAGGTGCGTCCCGACCCCTATGGTGAGGAGCTCCGGGTCCTTCGTCACGGTGTCGTCCGCGGATGCTCCGATGGTGGTGATGCCGATGTCGTTGGTCAGGTCCTTGAGGTGGATCTCGACACCCTGCTCGGAGAACATCTCGATGAGCCTGGCGGGGAGGGACTCCCTGTCCCTTATCACGACGTCCGCATAGGTCCTGTCCCTGAACTCGGCTATCGACCAGGCATCCCTCTCGATGTCCTCCAGGAGCGCATGGAGGATCGCCTCCTCCATCGTGTTCCCGGATGCGATGCCGTTGGTGTGGAACCTGAAGAGCTGGTAGTCCCCGTCGGGGTAGTAGGGGTAGTAGACCGCGCACGCGGGGACCCAGACCGGCTCCCCCCTGAACATCTCGAAACCCTCTGTCCAGGCGATCTCCTGGCCCTGGAGATGGTCCAGGACCCTGAGGGGGAGGATGAGGTCCACGGGATCGACCGTGGCCATGACCTCGCGGGCCTGTTCGTACGTACCGTAGACGATCTCGTCGGTGTCGCGCATCTCCGCGCTGTACCTCTCGATGGACTCCATGATCGCCGAGGCCTTGGCCTGCTCCACGGTGGCGCCCTTCCCGTTGTAGTACTTGGGGACGCCCAGTGCGGTCTCCTGACGGTCGACCGAGAAAACCGGTATGCCGATGTTGTCCCTGGACGTTATGTCCTCCGGTTCACCGAGTCCCGCCTTCCCCAGGAGCGGTACGATCCTGGATATGGTGTCCTCGACAGGTACAGTTCTGATCCCCGTCTCGGGGGAGTGCTTTGGACAGCGGTTCAGCATCATGGTCGTGCCTCGCGGATGTGTCGGGTGATGGTAGTAGCCCCCCTTCTGTTTCAGGTGGCATTCAACTTCGCGTCCTACCCACAGGTCCCGGGCCGGTCTACCCTGTTGTGCGGACTTGCTCCGATGGGGAGTCGCCGTTTCACCATATCCTGGGGAACGTCACCGCCTTGCGGATCATCCTGTCAGTCCAGTCTGTGTCGTTTCTGGGCCCTTGCCACAGCTCTCGCCGTACGGGCTTACGCCCGTCCATCTCGCCCTTGGAGGAGGGAACTTCCTCAGCTGCCTCGCGGCTACCGTCGGCCACCCTCCATCTCCCGACATCTCCCCATCGGGCGGGTCGGATAAAACCCCATCGGTCGGTGCGACTTAAAGCCACTTAACAATCGTTCTCCAGATGGTGGATTATTTATCCGCACAACTGAAAGGAGGGTCATGACGTCCGCTGTTGATGTGGATATGACGATATGCGACAAGAAGGTCCGTGTGACCGTGACGGCGAGGGACGACGGCACCATGGATGTGGACATAGAGTCCGACTGCCATTTCCTGAAGCACTATGCCGAGAATCTGCGCAACATAACGATGGACGACATCATGTGCTTCGAGAAGAGCAGGATAAACAACGAGGACATCAGGGGCAACATGTCCATGATATGCAACGCACCCATCGCCGTCTACCAGGCGGCATGGATGGAGTGCGGGATGCTGTCCAAGAAGAACTACCGCAAGTCCGGTCCCGTCACCATGGACCTGGCCGATCGGACCGTCAGCGATAAGAACGATGCAGACGATCCATGAGGTATGGACAGGAACGGGTTGAAGAAGGCGGGTGCCCTGGGTGTCCTGGTGGTGCTCGTCCTGTTCTTCGTGACCGTTATCACGATGTACACGGTCCTCGGGGCCCCGTGGCCCCTGGTGGCGGTGATCGCCGCGGTGTACATCGTGGTGGCCGCCGTCCTGGCGTACCACGTCAGGGCGCGTTTCAGGGAGATTGACGAAGGGATAGACGATGCTGTTGACAACTACTGAGAACATACCCGGGAGGAGCTACGAGATCCTCGGCCTCGTGAAGGGCAACATGATCCAGAGCAAGAACGTGGGCCGTGACATCGGACAGGGGCTCAAGTCCCTGGTCGGCGGTGAGCTGGCCACGTACACGGAGATGATGAACGAGTCCCGTGCCATGGCCACCAAGAGGATGGTCGAGGAGGCGGAGTCCCTGGGGGCGGACGCCATCGTGATGCTGAGGTACACCACGGCATCCGTCATGGCGGGTGCGGCCGAGGTCGTCGCCTACGGCACGGCCGTCAGGTTCACCTGATCCGGGGTCCGACCCCTACGCAAACCCGTTAGTGAAAACAATAATAAGGTCCGTCCGGTGATTCCATATGGTGGTCCCATGGACAAGGTCATCAAGATTGTGAAGGACGGACCCTATATCGTCCGCGGGGGCATCCCGCTCTATGAGAAGGTCATATCCATGGAGGATGGCCTGCACGTCTGGAAGGACGGCCGCGAGCTCCCGCAGGCGGAGGTGTACTCCCTGTGCAGGTGCGGACGTTCCGAGAACGCACCGTTCTGCGACGGCTCCCACACGCGTTTCAAGGGGGACGAGACCGCCGACCGGAGGCCGTTCGCCGAGCGTGCGAAGGTCCACCAGGGCGAGACCATAGACATAATGGACGATGAGAGGTGCTCCAAATCCAGGTTCTGCCACCGTCGCGAGGCGACCATCTGGAAGATGCTGCCCCGCACGGACGACCCCGATGCACGCAACGAGGTCATACGCGGTGCGTGCGAGTGCCCCTCGGGCAGGACCATCGCGGTGGACAAGGACGGCAACATCCACGAGGATGTCCTGGAACCGTCCATCTACATAATCCAGGATCCCGCCAGCAACGTGAGCGGCGGGATATACGCGATGGGAGGGATCCCGTTGGAGTCCTCCGACGGCGAGCGCTACGAGACCATGAACCGCATGGTCCTCTGCAGGTGCGGGCATTCCCGCAACAAGCCCTTCTGCGACGCGGTCCACATACCCAAGAGGTACAAGGACACGCGCAAGGGCATATCACTCTTCAGGAAATGATGTGAAACGTGTTTCCGGGGGCCTGTGCCCCCGGTGCGCCCCATCAGGCGTCCTTGGGTGGTTGGAGGACCTCGTCGACGTCGCCCATGTCCTCGGCGACGGGTTCGTTCCTCCTGTTCTTCTCCCTGTCGATCTCCTCGGGTGTGGGGATCGGACCAAGGATGTCGTCGGGGTCGCCGACCGCCCTCCTTATGTCGTCGGTGTCCGAGACCTGTCTGTCGGGCGTCCTGTTGGCGGACCCTATGTACTCGGAGACCCCCTCGACGAGCTTGGTGACCTCCATGGGGAAGAATATCTTCGAGGACTCGCCCTTGCCGACCTCCTGCAGCGTCTGCATGGACAGGACCGACATGGCCTTGGAATCCATGGATGCCGCACCGACGGACAGGATCCTGAGCTTCTGCGCCTCACCCTGTCCCTCGAGGATGGTGGCCAGACGCCTTCCCTCCGCCTCCAGGATCATGGACTGCCTCATTCCCTCGGCCTCGAGGATGCGGGACCTCTTCTTGCCCTCCGCCTCCAGGATGGCCGCCCTCTTCTGACCGTCGGCCTCCAGGATCGCGGCGCGCCTCCTCCTCTCGGCGGAGGTCTGCTCCTCCATGGAGTCCTTGACCTTCCTGGCGGGGTCGACCTCCCTGATCTCCACGGCCTCGATCTTCACACCCCACTTGTCGGTGTTCTCGTCGAGGATGTCCCTGAGGTTGACGTTGATCTTCTCCCTGGAGGAGAGGATCTCGTCGAGCTCCATCTCACCGATGATGGACCTGAGGGTGGTCTGTGCGAGGTTGACCGTGGCCAACCTGTAGTTGGTGACCTCGAAGAACGCGTTCTTCGGGTCGGTGACCTTGATGTATATGACCGCATCGACCTCCACGGGGGAGTTGTCCTTGGTGATGACCTCCTGTTTCGGGACGTCCAGGACCTCGGTGCGCAGGTCGATCTTCACGACCTCGTTGACGAGGGGGCACACTATGTTCAGTCCCTGGTTGAGGACCTTCACGAACTTACCCAACCTCATGTAGATGGCCTGTTCGTAGGGCTGGACGATCTTGACCCCGCTGGTGAGGGTGACGATCACCGCGACGACCACGACGAACATCAGCGCCAGGATGATTGTATCCATATCTGTCTCCTCCGTGTCACAGTCTGCGGACGTGGACGTGCACGCCCTCGCTCGACAGGACGACCACCTCGGCCCCAGCCTCGATGGGTTCGTCCGATGTCGCGGACCATGTGTCGGATCCGATCCTGACCTTGCCCCTCATGCTCCCGACCTCGGTGGCGGTTGTGACGGTGCCCGTCTTCCCGACGAGGGACTCGGTCACCGTGGTGGACGGCGGCACCGGTTCCCCGAGGCGCTGGTACGCCTTGATGGTCAGGATGGTGACAGGTACGGCCACGACGAGGGCTATGACCGGTGACCACAGGGTGAGGACGATGTCCGGCATGAACACCCCGATCACCCCGAGGATGACCAGGACTGTCCCGGGGATCACCATGAACGCACCGGGGCTGAACGCCTCTATTATGAGGAACACCGCCCCGACGATAATGAGCGCGATCGCGATTAGAAACGGATCCATGGGGGACGTATCGTCATGCTAGTATCTAACCCCTTATAGGGAAAGGCCGTCGGAATCGCGTGCCTGCATGCCGTACATGTCCACTATCTCGCCCACGGTCGTGCACTGCTCGGGGGTCTTGTCGTCCCTGACGCGTCCCGTGAAGCGCGGGAACCTTATGCCGAGTCCGGAACCCTCCTTCAGCAGGTCCCTCGCCGCCGTGTGCGTCGGGCTCAGCGTGATCTCGGCCGCCACGACCTCGAGCACCACGCCCGGTTCGAACCACACGTCCGGGACCATCTCGGAGTCGACGGAACGCGGGCACGTCCCGGAGAGGTTGCCGTTCAGCAGGGCGGGCATGCCGTCCAGGAACGCGTCGTCGAAGCCGGTGCCGAGCTTGCACACGGTCTTGAAGTCCCCCATCTCGGGGTCGTACGCGGCCATGAGAAGGGCGCCGTACTTCCCGGCCCTCTTCCCCATACCGTAGAACGCCCCGACGACCGCGAGGTCGAAGGAGTCCGTGAGCGCCTCCTGGTAGTCCTTCTTGTACTTGATCCACAGGTACCCTCTGGAACCCGCCCTGTACACGGACTCCCTCTCGAGGGATTTGGCCATGATCCCCTCGCACCTCGCCACCAGGGCGCCGGAGAAGAACTCCTCGCCCTCCTCGGGTCCCTCGACGACCCTCATGGTGGTGGTCTGGACCATGTCGCCCATGATGAATGCGGACTCCAGCAGCTCCCTGCGCTCGGGGTAGGGGTCGCCGGTGGTGTCCCTGCCGTCGCAGTACAGTATGTCGAACAGGAATATCCTGACGGGGACGTCGCGCACCGCATCGTCGATGCCGTGCTTCTTCCTCCTGTGGGTGACGTTCTGGAACGGCAGCATGAACCCGGTCTCCGGATCCACTGCGACGCACTCGCCCTCCACGATGACCTCCCCGAACCTGCACTTGTTGCGGAGCGCACGGGCTATGTCCGGGAAGTTCTGGGTCATGTCCTCCAGTCTGCGGGAGTACAGTGTGACGCCGTCCCTGCCGATGTGGGCCTGGACCCTGATCCCGTCGTACTTGAACTCCATGGCGCACCTGCCGCCCAGCTTCTCCACGACCTCGGGGATGGACGGGAGGCGCTCGGCCAGCATGACCTTCACCGGGTTCCCCACGGTGATCTCCATCGCCCTGATCGCATCCATGCCGCCGGTGGCTATGGTCTCGGCCACGAGGCCGATGTCGCACGTGATGTTGAACGCCCTCTCGATCTCCGGGCGGTCATCCTTGGTGGCGAAACCCTCCGCGAGGGCATCCAGGATCGTCATGTCTCCCGCACCGACCCTCATCCTGCCGGTCACGATGCGGCAGAGGTAGCGGGCCTCGAGCGGGCCGGAGTCGTGGAGCATGTTGGCGAGGGTCTTCATCTTCTTGTCCTGTGAGTCCCTCCCGTCGGTGTTCTCGATGGCGGTGAGCCCCCTGACGACCCTGTCCACGGTCAGTTCCTCGGAGAACAGCGCCATCTGCTTCTTGCGGGCCATCATCCTCTCCGCGACCTCGCCCGGATCCCCGGTCTCCACCCACAGCTCCTCTATGCTCTTCTCGCTGTGTCCGGATGCTATGGCTATGGCCTTGAGGACGAGCCTGTCGGCCATCCCGAGGACCTGCGGATGGAAGTCGGGATGGAGCTTCCCCTGGGACAGGTACACGACCTCGCGGAGTCTGTCCGTATCGACCGTGCGGAAGAAGTCCGCAAGGATCGTGGTCATCTCCAGGCGGCTGCTGGTCGCCTCGAGTCTGTCGAACGTCTCCGCTAGATCGGAATAGAGCATGTGGACCCCGAGGGGGTCACCGGTAATAATCCTTGTCAGAAACCGTCCAGACGCGTCTGGTTGCGGGGGTTGGCGCCCCTGCGTCCGAGGTCGTCGCTCAACCTCATCAGGCGCGCCCTCATGGCCTCCTCCTTCTGGGCGCTGGACCTCTCGTAGACCTCGTCCACGGTGCCGCGCGCTATCAGCACGAAGACCTCGCCGTCGTTCTTCCTCCCGGTGCGCCCCCTCCTCTGGATCGTGCGTATCTCGGACGGGACCGGTTCGTAGAACACGACAGCGTTGGTGCTGGATATGTCCAGTCCCTCCTCGCCCACCGACGTGGACACGACGACGTTCACGTCACCCTCGCGGAACCTGTCCAGGAGCTCCACCTGCTCCCTCTGCTTGAGGCCACCGTTGGCCTGTCCCACGAGCTTGCCGACCCGGGCGCCCGGTATGGACGATATCTTCTCGTGGAGGAGGTCGCAGGTGTCGCGGTACTGTGTGAACACGATCACCTTGGATCCCTCCCCGTCGTTGACGAACCTGCTGACCAGGGACATGACCCTGGAGACCTTCGGGTGCTCGACGTTGGTCCTCGAGACGATCCCCATCATGTCCCTGTACTCGGGGCGGTTGAGGATCTCCCTCGCCCCCCTCCCGCCGCGTTCGGCCCTGGACTCGTCCTCGAGCTTGCGTATGTACGAGCGGAGGGCGGTCATCCCCTGGGTCTCGGCGAGGTTCACCGCGTGGAGGAGCTTGATGCACATCGCCTGGAGCGTCAGCCCCCTGAACACGATGGCGGTCTTCTCCCCGCGTGCCAGCCTCGCCTGCAGGTTGCGCCCTATGGCGAGGAGCTGCTTGGTGGACGCCGGCCAGTTCCTGTTCATAAGCCCCAGGCTGATGAGCTCGGATGAGTAGTGGTCGACCATGGACCGGAGGAGGGATATGACGTCCACGAGGTCCTTCGGCATGTTGACCTCGATCCTGTTGACGTAGGTGTCGTGGACGTAGGGGGACACGTCGGGGTCGTCGTCGGACCTCACGTCTATCCTGTACAGGTTCAGGTTGAGGCAGACCTCCTCGATCTTCCCCGCGTCGCTGCCGGGGGAGGCGGTCATCCCCATGCTGCGGATCCCGGGGCCGCAGAACGCCGCCACGCGGACGTACGCGTAGTTGCCGACACCGCGGTGGGCCTCGTCGTAGACGACCAGCGAGAACCCGTCCAACCCGTACCTGCACGCCTCGAGGTCGTTGGCCACGGACTGCGGTGTCGTGACGACCACGTCCGCACGGGACATTATCTCGGTCCTCCTCTCGGGTCTGGTGGTGCCGGTCATCACCTCCACGTCCGCATCCAGGAGCAGCTCGCGGAAGACGTCCGCATGCTGGTTCACCAGGGGTTTCGTCGGCGCCATAACCAGCACCCTCCCGCGGGAGAGGTGGTCTGCGATGACGCCGAGTGCGACTATGGTCTTGCCGAGACCGGTCGGCAGTATCAGAAGCGTGTTCGATGCGCAGCAACCCCTCACCATGTTGACCTGGTAGAGGCGCTCCTCCACGCGGTCGGGGACTATGCGGGGGTGTACAAGGAATCCCATCTCGGAAACACCATTCGGAGAATATCGTGTGTGTTGGGGTTTGGGAAGGGCCTTGCGGCCCTCCGGAATCAGTGGCAGCCGCCACCGCAGGATGCGCAACCGTCGAAGTTGGGGTTGCGGATCGTGAGTCCGGTTCCGAAGTTGGGGTCGTCGATGAACTCGATGGCGCACTCGTCGAGTGCCTCCTTGGTCTCGTCGTCGTAGTACATCTCGAAGCCGTTGGCGGTCTTGTCGATGTGCTCCCCCTCCTGGGCCTTCTCCTGGAAGGACATTCCGAACTGGGGTCCGGAGCATGCGAATCCGGAGAGGTAGATCTTGATTCCGTATCCGACCTTCTGGTTCTTCTCCAGGAGGTCGTTGATGAACTTCTCAGCATCGGGTGTGATCGTTACCATTTGAATCGGACGGGAATCCAGTTCATGGTTAATAAATCATCGACGTTAACATCCATAGCGACCGTGGTCTCCCACGCTCCGTCAGTGTGACCGCACGGTGTCCCGTTCATATCCGCACCTCCGGGTGGTCGCATCCGCATCCCCAGGGATGCAGGATTACGGAAATGAAGGAGAGGGACAAGCTGCTGACATCGGTCTTCGCCGATGTCGGGGGAAGGTTCGGATACGGGGACGTGGAGGCGGTGTTCACCGCCTTCCGCGACTTCAAGGTGAAGTGGAGCAGGTCCTACAGATGGGCGAGGTTCGACGTCAGCGATTACCTGTCGGACGCGCCCGAGGAGGTCCTCCGCTCCATAGCGGAGACCCTGTTCGGCAGGATACGCGGGGACGAGGACGTCGGATACGGTGAGGAGGTCTGCAACTGGGTGTCCTCACCGGAGTTCGTCGCGGAGAAGCAGCCCGTGTACGTGAACCGGTGCAGGGGGGTCAGCAGGACGACGAAGGGTTCGTGCAGGGACCTGAGGGACTCCTACGACAGATTGGTGGCGATGGGCCTCGTGGAGAGGGACCCGCTGACGTACATGGGGTGGGGCGTCCCCACCCAGGGCAGGTACGTGGGGCGCTCCAGCACCCTGATGAGGGTGGTGGTGATGTCCACGATACTGGACACCGAGGAGGTCCCCGAGGTCCTGCTGGACTTCTGCCTGTACTCCCAGCTGATCAACCTGATAATGGGTTTCAACCCCTATCCGGACGGGAGGGGGGAGGAGTACGACGAGATGCTGTCCAGGTTCCCCGACAGGGCGGGGATGGAGGACCTGATGGTGAAGCTGTCGATAAAGATGTGACCGGGCGCCGACGGGGGATGGAGGTGTCCCCCGGGCGCTAACACACCTCATCACGGTACGGCGTTGACGCCGCTCTCCGGGCACTGACTTACGCCGGGGGTTGGTGTCGGACCCATCGTTGGCCTCCGGTCATCGCTGCGGCGACACGCCGCCAACTCCCGCAGGAGCCCCAAGAAATGGGATATGGGTCGCTGTGTGCCGTCCCGTGCACATGGTGTTCACGAATCGCACCCCTTCGCCGGTACGGCACGCCCTTATCCCGCTGCACGTATAATCATGTTTCCAATCGACGTTCGTCGTAGATAGTGGATGACCATGCCGTCCCGTACGAGGATTAATAAGACATTTGTCGATTTTCTGTCGTTTCTCGATGAATTATTATCATTTTCCTACGAATATCGTAATCAATGTTACGAATTCCCGTATTTTTCTACGAAATCTGTACAAAGCTTTATGAAAGAAAATCCTTTACGGTCGTTTATGAAAGGACTACTGACCCCCACATCCGTCGCCATCATCGGTGCATCCAACGATGAGACCAAACTCGGCGGAATGCTCGTCAAGAACATGATCGACGCCGGATTCAAGGGCAAACTCTACCCCGTCAACCCCAAGGGAGGGGAGATCCAGGGACTCAAGGCCTACACATCCGTCACCGAGATCGGCGAGCCCATCGATCTCGCGGTCATCGCGGTCAAGAACGCCCTCGTCCCCGCCGAGATGCCCAAGCTCAAACAGGCCGGCATCAAGTACGCCTCCATTCTCACCGCAGGCTTCAAGGAGGAGAGCGCGGAGGGAGCGGAGCTCGAGAAACAGCTCATCGCAGCGGCCGCCGAGAACGATGTCAAGTTCCTCGGACCCAACTGCTTCGGTATCATGAACCCCGGTCACGGAGTCAACGCGACCTTCGCGCACCTCATCCCCAAAGCCGGTAACATCACCATGTTCTCCCAGTCCGGAGCCGTCGGTTCCTCCATCATCGACTGGGCGTACTACAACGACATGGGACTCGCCAACTTCATCACCTTCGGCAACAAGGCCTGCGTCGACGAGGCGGACCTCATCGAGGCCATCTCCAGGGACGATGAGACCAAGGTCATCGGAATGTACCTCGAGGGTATAAGCAACGGTGAGAAGTTCGTCAAGGCCATCGAGAACATGCCCGTGAAGAAGCCCATCGTCGTCTTCAAGTCCGGAAGGACCCAGGCGGGCTCCGCGGCGGCATCCTCCCACACCGGTTCCCTCGCAGGATCCGATGCGGTCAACAACGTCATCTTCAAGAAACTGAACATCCACAGGGCACTCGACCTTGACGAGATGTTCGACGCAATCAGCGTCTTCTCCAGGTGCAAGCCCATGGAGAAGGACGGAATCGCGATCATCACAAACGCCGGCGGTCTCGGTGTCATGTCCGCGGACGCGGCGTTCGACGCCCCCATGATTAGCGCCGTCAAGTTCTCCGAGGAGACCATCAACGAGATCAAGACCAGGGTCCCCACCGTCGCCGGACTCACCAACCCCATCGACGTCCGCGGTGACGCCAAGCCCGAGTACTTCAGGGAGGTCATCGACATCGTCACGAAGGACCCCTCCGTCGGAGGACTCGTCATCATGGGATCCCCCCTCGACACCGCGGACCTCGAGGCAGTCGCGGAGTCCATCGTCGCCATGAAGGACCAGATCCCCGTGCCCGTCACCTGCTGCTTCGCAGGCGGTCACAAGTGCGAGAAGGCCAACAAGATTCTCAGGGATGGCAGAATCCCCTGCTACCCCACGCCCGACAGGGCAGTCCGTGCACTCTCCATCCTCAGGAGGTACAAGGTCAACAGCGAGGCCCAGCAGGACCCCCTCAAGGTCCCCGCCGTCACCGGTGGCGGAAGGGAGGTCTCCAAGAAGGTCCTCGACAAGGCCAGGGCGGAGGGAAGGGACTCCCTCACCGAGGCCGAGGGCAAGGAGATCTTCGCCGCATACGGAATCCCCACCCCCGGAGAGGCATCCGTTAACAGCGCCGACGACGCCGCCAAGGAGTGCGACAGGATCGGCTACCCCGTCGTCATGAAGATCATCTCCCCCGACATCAAGCACAAGACCGATGTCGGCGGAGTCGTCGTCGGAGTCAAGAACGCCGACGAGGCCAAGGCCGCGTACACCAAGATCATGGACTCCTGCACCAAGGCGGTCCCCGACGCGAGGATCGACGGCGTGTCCATCCAGCAGATGGTCTCCGGTCAGGAGGTCATCCTGTCTATGATCCGCGACGCACAGTTCGGACCCGTCGTCTCCTTCGGACTCGGCGGAATCTACGTCGAGATCCTCAGGGAGATCTCCCAGGCGCACGTCCCCATGTCCGAGCAGCAGCTCGACAACATGATCCAGAGCACCAAGGCGTACAAGCTCATGTCCGGTGCCAGGGGTCTCCCCGAGGCGGACATCGAGGCCATGAAGGACACCATCAAGAGGATCGTCCTCATCGCCGTCGAGAACCCCGAGATCCACGAGCTCGAGATCAACCCCGTCATCGTCGGTCTCAAGGGCAAGGGATGCTGGGCCGTCGACGCCCTGTGCACACTCGTCAAGGAGTGAGCCCGATCAAAACGGGAGGGGGAGACCCCTCCCTTCACAACCTACCTTCGTCTTTTATACTACCCCTCCGATCGTCACCCGATGACATCCGAACTCGTCTTCGTTGGACTCGGTCTGAGCGGTACCGATGGAATGACCGTCAAGGCCCTCAACGCATTGAAGGAATGCGACAAGATCTACGCGGAATTCTACACGTCCACCCTGATAGGCACCAAGGTCGAGGACCTCGAGGCCGTCATAGGGAAGAAGATCAAGGTCCTGTACAGGGCCCAGGTCGAGGAGTGCGACGACATCATCTCGGACGCCATGCAGATGAGGGTCGGGTTCGTCACCGCCGGCGACACCATGTCCGCCACCACCCACGTGGACCTCAGGATCCAGGCGGCCGAGGCGGGCATCCCCGTCAGGCTGTTCCACGGCATCACCATATTCTCCGGATGCCCCACGTCCCTCGGACTCCAGAACTACAAGTTCGGCAGGACCGTCACCCTGCCCTTCATCGAGGACAACTACCACCCCAGGTCCCCGTACGACCACATCAAGCAGAACAAGGACCTCGGGCTCCACACCATGATCCTCCTCGATATCCGTGCGGACGAGCTCAGGTACATGACCGCCCACCAGGCCATAGAATGGCTCCTGGAGGGGGAGAGGAAGTGGGGCGAGGGCCTGGTCACGGACGACACGCTCCTCTGCGTCGCATCCAAGGTCGGGTCCCCTGAGGAGAGGATCTTCGCGGGCTATCCCAGGGACCTCCTGGAGATGGACCTCGGAGAGCCCCTGCAGACCCTGGTCCTCCCCGGGAACCTCCACTTCATGGAGGCCTTCGCACTGGTCCACTTCGCCGGTGCACCCCCCGAGATCATCGAGGACGAGTGAGCCCGGACGGTTCACCGTAAAACCCGTTCCAGACATTTCTCAGACGGGGGCCATCCCCCGTCACAACCGTTGGATACGTACGTCGTCAGTTGTTGCCATATCCATCCAACATCTATATATTGGTTGAATTGGATACTTCATCCAATCACAAGGTGTGATAATATGGACAACAAAACGATGTATGCGGTCATAGGCGTCGTAGCCGTGGTCATAATCGCCGCCGCGGCGATTGTCGTCATGGGCGATGACAATGAGGATGAGCGCGAGAGGTACAACATCCAGTTCCTCATCGAGGACGGCGACTACCACAAGTGGGTGAAGGGATCCGGAGATTCCGCCGTCGATGCGTTCGAGGACGCCATGGACGATGCGGACATCGACTGCGAGATCACGTCCAGTGGATGGGTCTCCACCATAATGAACAAGGGCACCCTGGACAACGGGGACGGTACGTACACCTATTGGGTCCAGTTCGCATGGAACGGCAGTGCATGGGAGTTCTCCGAGATCGGACTGTCCAACCTCCCCGACACCACGGAGTACTACTGCTTCTGCTACGGGGTCTCCGCGATGACGGGTCCCCTCGACTACCCCACCCACAATCCCGTGGAGTGAGGGTCGCGAAGGTGGGTGAATGAGGTCCTCCAGATCCAAGGTGATCCTGTCCGTCGCGATCCTCGTCGTCGGCATACTGGCGACGGTTCTGTTCGCGATGATCCCGTCACCCACCGAATCATCGGGCATGGTCGTCGATTTCGGTGACCGCCAAACCCTCTACACCGAGGCGGGGCCCGACGAGCACCCCGTCTCAGCACTCTCCAGGGCCTGTGGGTCCTGGGGTTTCGAGCTCGTCGTGGAGGGCGGCACGGTCGTCTCCATAGACGGCACCGCCAACGGCGACGGGGGCACATGGGGCCTCTATGCCGTGGCACATGGTGCGAGGGACTGGACCAGACTCGGTTCCGACCCCGCATCCCACTCCATATCCGACTACACCGTCGTCTGCTGGGGGTACTGCGCCCCCGGGGAGCTCCCCACCAGGGCGGTAGACAGCACCGGTGTCTGCTTCTACGGATTGGACGTCCCGTCGAGGGTCGTATCCATGGCCCCGTCCTGCACCGAGATAGTGTGTGCCGTCGACGGCGGCACCTGGAGGCTGGTCGGCACGGACATGTACAGCAACTATCCGGAGGATGTGGTCCGTGGACACGGGGACGGGTCGATCTCCATCATAGGCGGGTACACCAACCCCAGCTTCGAGACGATAATGAGGCAGGAGCCCGATCTCGTGATAGGCGTGGGCGACCAGAACATGCACGTGGGTGTCGCCGGGAAGCTCAGGGCGGCGGGCATAGATGTGATCATAATGGACGGTGGGGAGGACGTCGACACGGTCCTCGACAACATATTCTCCGTCGGAGTGGCCCTCGGGACGGAATCGGACGCCGTAAACCTGGTGGGTTCTATACGCACGTCCATGGACGCCGTGTCGGACGTCCTCGGTTCCCAGCCGTACATGACGGATGTCGACGTCATGGTGTCCCTGTCGGCCGTCAAGTCCCCGTGGGTGTCCGGCTCCAACACCTACGTCTCCGATGTGGTGTCGGACATGCACATGCACAACGTGTACTCCGGGGAGTCCGGATGGGTCCAGGTGAACTCCGAGACCCTCCTGAGGTGCAACCCCTCGGTCATAATAATCGCATCCACCGACTACGAGGCCACGCAGTCGGACTACGATGCACTGATATCCTCCCTGTCCCCCGAGTGGCGCGGTACGGACGCCTACAGGACGGGAGAGATCTACCTGTTCACAGGGGATTCATGCGATCTCCTCTCACGTCCGGGCCCACGTGTGGCCCAGATGTCCGAGCTCCTCGCACGTGTGGTCCACGGCGGGGCGTTCGACGACGGCATCACCGTCCCCAAGGTGATAGGGGACGGGTACGCCGATTACCTCACTGTCACCAAAGAGGGATCCCTATGAGATGTCCCCTGAAGGCACTTGCAATCATTGTCGTGGCGCTGTCCCTCGTGTCCGCAGCATCCGTGGTCGACGGTGCGGGCGGAGCGTCGGACGACGTCCTCCTGTACGATGCCGGAAACGGCGTAACCGAATGGACGGGTATCGGCGACGGGCTCCTCCTGGAATCCATCGCCGAATCCCTCGGATCCAACGGCCACGAGCTGTCCACCGACGGCCCCATGGCCGTGGACGGCCGGACCCAGATCACGATAGGGTCCGTCACCACCTCGTGGAGGCTGTTCTCATGGGGCGGGTCATCTTGGACGGACATCACGGGTTCCGTGAGTCCCGACACCGTGTACACGGGCGGTCCCGTCGCGATCGCGTTCCTGCCGGAGGGCACGGCCCCCGTGGAGACCCCGGATCACAGGTCCTCGTGGACCATGATACGCGGTGATGCGCTGTCATCCGGCTCCCAGACGGCGGAGCTGTCCGGTTCGGAGGGTTCGGTCACATGGGAGTACAACTACGGGAAGGGCAACTACGTCACATCCACCGTGCTGGTGGCGGGTTCCGAGGCGTACGTGGTGGCCGGAGGCGGTTATACGGGGAAGATGGATCCGCCGACCCTGTACTGCTACGACCGTCTCACGGGGGAGGAGAGGTGGTCCTTCCAGTATCCCCAGGGTTCCGGTTACGAGACCGCCACGGGGACGATATTCGGAGGGTACATCTACCTGCCCGCGACGCACGGCGCCCTATACCGCATACCCCTCTCCGGACCCGGGGACGACGGATCCGAGGTCAGGATGCTGGAGGTGGACAACTCCTCCGACCGCAACCTCATCGGGACGTCCTACGCCACCGGTCCCGCATCCCTGGTGCACGACTCCGGTGTCCTGTACTACGGTGCGTGCGACGGCTACGTCTACTGCACGGACATGGACCTCAACGTCATATGGAGGTCGCCTGTCGACGGGCGCTGCTACTACTCCGCACCCATGGTGTGCGACGGCACGGTGTTCGTCGGTTCCCTGGACGGGTGCGTGTACGCGTTCGACCAGGTCACCGGGGAGCTCCTCGACAGGGAGAAGGTCTTCTCGGTGTTCAGGGACGGGAGGGAGTACGGGGGCGTCAACACACCCGTCATGGTGGACGGCACCGTCATGTTCTCGTTCTCCGACGGCCGCAACATGAGCGCCATGGAGGGCGGTGTGGCGGCGTACAGGTTCTCCGACGGGTCGTTCACCGAGGTATTCGTCAGCACGGATCCTGGGATAGTCTCCAACTACGTGCTCCCGGTCGTGACCGACGGGTTCAGCGGCGTCTACTTCCTGAACAACGACGGTCTCTGCAGGGTGTCCACCGACGGGGCATTCGAGCTCCTCCGTGCTTTCGACGACGGTTTCAAGGCACCCCTCATGCTCGTGAACGGGGACACTCTCTATGCGTCCGGATACGGGTTCGGCACCAGGCTCTACACCATGACCCTGGACGGCGATGTCGTCGGGATGATGGAGAAGCCCGACCTCGTGGACGAGCACACCATGACGGCCCTGGTCATCATCGACGGCATGTTCTACAACGGGACCGACGGAGGTGTGTTCGCGTACTCCGGTGCCATGCCCTCCGTGTCCGGGGGCGGTGTCGGGGCCTGGGCGGTCGCCGCGGTCGTCCTGGTCATCGTGCTGCTGCTGTTCGCGGCGTACTGCATCCACGGCGGTAGGACCAGGGGCATGCCCCCGATGGTCTTCATGAGGTCCATGTTCTCGTCCGGATCCGGCGGCACGAACGTGTCCAGGATAAGGAGGAACAAGCGCAAGCTGGCCGTGGTGCTCGTCGTCGGACTCGCCATCGGGTTCGTGTTGTTCATCGCCAGCCTTGCATACGGTCCCGGAGGGAACTACTCCCTCGGGGAGACGATGTCGATCCTCGGTTCCGCCATCGGGAAGACGTTCGCGGGTCAGGGGCTCACGGACGACGAGGTCATCGTGTTCGACTCCAGGTGCTCCAGGGCCGTGGCCGCCTTCGTGGTCGGTTTCGGACTCTCGATATCCGGTTCGATATACCAGGCGATCATCCGCAACCCGATGGTGGACCCTTACATCATGGGCGTGTCCGCCGGTGCCGGTGTCGCCGCGATCGCATGCATCGCGTTCAACTTCACGTTCTTCGGACTCCTGGACAACATAACCTACGTGACGCCGATAGTGGCCATGGTCGGGGGCGTGGTGGCGTTCGGCGCCACGATGATCCTGGCCGAGAAGTCCGGAGGTTCGTCCATAAACTACGTCCTGGCCGGTGTGATCATCGGGCTGGTGTTCTCCGCCATCCAGACCCTCATGCTCAGTATGGCCGGTGACAAGCTCAACAGCGCCATGTCGTGGCTGTTCGGTTCGTTCGCCAACGTGAACTGGGAGCAGGCGATCGTGATGGCGATCCCCGCCATCACGCTCTCCCTGATCCCCCTGGTCTGGGCCAAGGAGTTCAACCTCGTCCTGCTGGGCGAGGACCAGGCACGTCAGATGGGTCTGGACGTCCGCAGGTTCAACAGGTGGATGCTGATCCTGGCATCCGTCCTCGCGTCGGTGTGCGTCGCGTTCGTGGGCATCATCGGCTTCGTGGGACTCGTCGTCCCGCACCTGTGCCGCATGATCCTCGGAGGGGACCACAGGCTGGTCATGCCCGCCTCGATGGTGGTGGGCGGTGCGCTGATGCTGGCGGCCGACCTGTTCGCGAAGATGGTGATGATCCCCATGGAACTGCCCGTGGGAGCCATAACGACCGTGATAGGTGCGCCGGTGTTCGCGTACCTTCTCATCAAGAAGGGGAGGATGTACGATGGATGAAGTTCCGCTTCTGGAGTTGAGGGATCTCAACAAGTACTACGATGACGGCTACCACGCCGTGCGCGGTGTGTCGTACAGGATCGGACCGGGGATGCTCGTGGGGCTGATAGGTCCCAACGGCTGCGGGAAGTCCACGATGATGAAGTGCATCAACAGGATGCACGACCCGTCCTCGGGGGAGATACTCATAGACGGGGAGTCCGTGCTGGGCAAGACGCCGTCGGAGGTCGCGAAGCTCGTCGCGACCGTCCCCGCCGAGCTCAGGAACAGCTTCGGCCTCACCGTCTACGAGACGGTCATGATGGGGCGCTACCCGTTCCTGAAGAACGTGTGGTGGGAGACCGAGAACGACGAGGAGGTCGTCCTGGACGCCCTCAGGAAGTTCGGTGTGGACCACCTGCAGGACAGGCAGCTGAACATGCTCTCATCCGGTGAGCAGCAGCGCGTCCTGATCGCGAAGGCCTACGTGCAGGAGCCCAGGCTCATGCTCGTCGACGAACCGACGTCCCATCTGGACATGAAGTACAAGCTCGACGTGATGGAGTACCTCAACGCCATGGTCAAGAAGGACATGACGATCCTCGTGGCGGAGCACGACATCTCGCTGATGGCCAGGTACTGCGACCTCTGCATCATCATGAAGAAGGGCAGGATCATGGCCATCGGTAAGCCCAAGGAGATCATAACCCCGGAGCTCATCGAGGAGGTCTACGAGGTCAGCGCCTCCGTCGGGTTCGACGAGGAGGGCGAGCTGTTCGTCCTGCCGAAGAGGTACCGCAAGGGCCACGACACACTCTAAGGTTATCTACGATCACGGTATCGGAGTCCCCATGACCCTCTGCGTACGTGTTCCGAAGAAGGACGGGGAGATCGTCAGGTCCCGTCTCGCGGCCGAAGGCACACTCAACCTCGGTGCCAGGATACGTTCCGACGGGGACAGTCTCCTGATCCCGGTGCTCTGCGACAGCGTGGACGGCTACGAGGTCGTCGATGCGGAGCTGCAGGTGCAGGAGCAGAGGGCGACGGACTACCGCGAGGTCGCGGACGTCCCGGAGGAGCTGTCACCCCTCCTGCCCAGCTCGTTCGACGTGGTGGGGGATGTGGCGATGATCAAGCTCCCCGACGAGCTCCTGCCCCATGCCGGTGCGATAGGGGATGCGCTCCTGCGTGTGAACCGCAGCCTGCGCACCGTCTTCATCGATTCCGGCGTGAAGGGGGATTTCCGTATCAGGGACCTCGAGTGCATCGCCGGCGACGGCGTCTCCGAGACCGTCCACAAGGAGTTCGGGGTCAGGTTGTACACGGACCCGGCCAGGGTGTACTTCAACCCCAGGCTGTCCACGGAGAGGTCCAGGATCGCCGGACTCGTGGCCGACGGCGAGGTGATCATAGACATGTTCGCCGGAGTCGCCCCGTTCGGGACCGTCATATGCAGGATGGCGTCCCCGGAGGTCGTCTACTCCATAGACCTGAACCCGGAGGCGGAGCACTTCGCACGCATCAACGCGGAGAGGAACCGCATCGACCGCCTGGTCCCGATGACCGGGGATTCGTCCAAGCTGATATACGACCTGCCCATGGCGGACCGCATCGTCATGAACCTCCCCCAGATAGCGGACAGGTTCCTCGGGTTCGCGATGGACCGTCTGAAGGTCGGCGGCACGGCGCACATGTACAAGATCATCGAGAGGGAGGATTTCCCCGGATTCTGCGACGACCTGGTGAGGTCCATGGGGGAGCTCGGACACGGGATCGAGATCCACAGCTCCGAGCTGAAGACCTACTCCCCCACGATGAGCGTCTACTCACTCGACGTCGTACATGTCTCCGAGGGGCTCGACGTCCAGCGAGCTCAGTCCGAACACCTCGGGCCGCACCACCTTGACGTAGAGCTCGCACTCCCGGCGGAGCACGTCGAAGTCCACACGGGGGTTGCGGAACCTCTTGACCGCGTCCCACATGCTCTCGGTCACGAGGCAGTGCCACACGCTCCCCAGCAGTCTGCGGGGTTCCACAGCCCCCGCCTCCACGCGTATCCTGTCGTACTCCTTGTTGACGACGTCAGGGGTCATGTAGCGGACAACGATGGAATGCTCCACACCCGCACCGCTCTCGGACGCGCGCCTCTTCAGCTTGCGCGCCTCCCTCTTGACCCCCGAGAAGGCGGACGATATGACCTTCGCCCACGTCACCCTGCCGTACTTGTTCCGGTAGTCGTACCTCTTCACCACGATCCCCTCGCCGCATCCGCAACCCTCGGGGATCATCCACGTGTTGCGGTTGTCGGCCATGTCCAACAGGGTGTGCGGATCGGGGGAGTCCAGGACCCCGATGACGGGTACGTACTCTATCCCGTACGATTCCAGGATCGGCACGTACTCCCCGTAGGGGATGTAGGTCCTGCCGCCGCAGCGCAGTGTCCTCTCCCTCCCCTCCGCATCCGTGTACGGGTACTCCGCATCGGGATCCTCCGCCATCATGTCGAAGACGAACCACCTGTCCCACACCTCCGGGATGTAGGACCTCACGGTGTGCGGGACCATCCACTCCCCGTAGAGCCTGATCCCCGGGAAGTCCCGTACGAACCTGCGTATCCCATCATGTCCCTCCGCGAAGCGTGCGAACGGTTCCCTCCCGTTCAGGGCGACGTTCCTGCTCATCGTGCGGAGCACCCCGTCCTCGGAGTAGACGCACATGTTCGATCCGTCCATCTTGGGGAACACGTGGCAGGTCCCGTCCAACAGTCCCTCCACCTCGTCGGAGTCTATGCGTTCCACATGCTGGTACCTTATGAACACCATTTCCTGTTTCACTCCCCGGCTAGAAGCCGTGGGACGACTCTCAATGGGTTCCGTACTTAAAGGAATACCATCCCGCGGGGTCGGAAGCGCATAACACTGAGGAATCGGCACCTGTGTGTAACTACAATCTGTTCCTGATGGAACGACACGGTTATCTTCAGCCACGCCGTACGGGGGGCATGGTCTATCTGGTCCGTGTCAGGAGGGAAGGGTACGAGTACCTCTACGAATGCCGCAGCTACAGGCCCGGTCCGGGGATGAACCCCGTGTCGGACAGGATATACATCGGGAGGGTCGACGTGGAGACCAGGGAGTTCATACCCAAACGCTACCATGTGAGCGAGTGGGCGGACCTGGACACGGGCGACACCCACGTGGTGGGGCTGCCGAGGATACCCTCGTGCTACCTCCCGATGAGGAGGGAGCTCCTCAGCTCCTCCTGACGGGTTCCAGGGTGATGCCGGTCTGACCCTGGTAGTTGCCGCTCCTCTCCGCATAGTCCTTCAGGGACACGGAGTTCAGGGTCTCCAGGACCATCTGGCAGAACCTCTCGCCGATCGGGATCTCCACGGGGTCGTCCGTCGCGTTGTAGGCGCCGAGGGTGAGCGTCCCCTCGAATCCCGCGTCGATTTTCCCGAACGCGCCGATGATGCCCTTCCTGATCCACGTGGTCCTGAGCCAGAGCTGGGCGCAGATGTCGTTGGCCATCCTGACCCTCTCGATGGTGGAGACGTAGAACATCGTCCTCGGGGGGATCGTGACCACGCCCTCCCTCTTCACCTCGGGGTCGCCCCTGACGGAGATCTCCGCTATGCGGAGGTCGTAACCGTTGGGTGTGAGCCCCCTCTCGTGGTAGTCACTGATGCCGATGTACCCGGTCATCATGCTCTCGACTATGTCCTTGTCAGACAGTATTGCCATACCCTCCGGAACGGCGCATGGTTAAGAATAGTTGTCGACTTCCGGTACGCATGATCATCCCGCGCTTCCTGTCCGAGGGCCAACGCATCGGTGTGACCGCACCGTCGTTCGGTGTCACGGACCCCACAGACAAGAACCGTTTCGACAACGCGAAGTCCCGTCTCGCATCGATGGGGCACCCCGTGGTGGAGACCCCGGACGTGTACACCGCCGACGAGAGCGGAAGGAGCGCACCGGCCGGTCAGCGCGTGATGGAGCTCGCATCCCTCCTGGAGGATCCGACGGTCGGGTACATCGTCTCGGCGAAGGGAGGGGACTACCAGTTCGAGATGCTGCTCCACATGGACTGGGACCACATGGAGAGGCACCCCAAGTGGATCCAGGGCTACTCCGACAACACGACGCTGCTGTTCAAGATCACGGCCGAACACGACATCGCCACCATCTACGGCGGGAACTTCGGCGACTACGGCATGGAGCCGTGGCACAGGAGCGTATCCGAGAACCTGGAGGTCGTGGAGGGCCGCAGGACGGTCCAGGGGTCGTTCCCGTACCACGAGGTCGGTTTCGCGGACAGGGTGACCGGTCTGGAGGGGCTGAGGGAGGAGGCCCCCGTGGAATGGGTGTCCCCGTCCGGGGACGTCAGGTTCACCGGGAGGCTCATCGGGGGATGCATGGACGTCCTCGAGTGGTTCCACAGGAAGGCCACCGCCGACCCCCGCAGGTTCATCGAGAGGTACGCCGGGGACGGGATCGTATGGTACATGGAGACGTACGACATGGACGAGTCCCGCATACGCGCGATGCTGTCCGGGATGGAGCGCGACGGCTGGTTCGAGGGCGTCACCGGTTTCGTGTTCGGGAGGTCCCTGTTCTACTCCGGAGGGGACTACGTGGACGTGGTGTCCGATGCGCTCTCCGGATTCGACGTGCCGAAGGTCTTCGGTGCGGACATAGGCCACAAGGCACCTCGCATGACCATCGTCAACGGGGCGGTGGCGACATTCGATGTGAGGGGCGGTTCCTGCACGCTCGAATACGACTTCGGCAGATGACACACGTTCCGACCCAGGTGCCGACACGGTTATCCCGACGGGATGCGAACGGCACACATGGATTGGACGCTCCTCGGGATCCCGATAGGCATCGTGATGCTGTACCTCGGCTCGGACTGGATGGTCCGCGGTGCGAGGGACCTGGCGGTACGCCTCGGGGTGGCACCGTTCGTCGTGGGACTGACCGTCCTGGCGTTCGGATCGTCCGCACCAGAGTGCGTGACATCGGTGGTCAGCGGCGACACGCCCCAGATAATAATCGGGAACGTCGTGGGGAGCAACATAGCCAACATCGGGCTGGCGATAGGTCTCGCGGCCGTCGTCGGTCCATTGACCGCCCGGTACCGCGGCATGAGGCTGGAGCTGGCGGTGATGATTCTCTCCTCCGTCCTGGTCGCAGTCATGGCCCTCGCGGGGACCATCGGCACCGCGGACGGACTGGTCCTCATCGCGGCGATAGCGGTCTTCGTGCTCGTAGTTTACCTGTCCAGACGTGGCGATGCCCCGGAACCGGTCACCGGTCCGGAGGGGGGCGGCATGGGCGTGCCGATGTCCCTCGTGGCTGTGGCGGTCGGTCTGACCGTCCTGTACTTCGGTGCGCAGTCGTTCATAGACGGTGCGAGGGAACTGGCCGGGATGTTCGGTGTGTCCGACATGCTGGTCGGATTGCTGGTCGTGGCGATCGGGACGTCGCTCCCGGAGATGTGCATAACGGTCGTGGCCGCCTACAGGGGCGAGGCTGACCTGGCTGTGAGCAACATCGTGGGCAGCAACATCTTCAACCTCCTCTTCGTGCTCGGAGTGGGTGCGGTCCTCTTCGACGTGCCCGTGTCCCACAGCATGCTGGTCTTCCACATCCCCGTCATGATCCTGTTCTCGGCGATGATGTTCGCGATGGTCCGTCACGGTGACGTGGTGGACAGGCCGAGGGGTGCGCTGCTGGTGGTGATGTACGCGCTGTACATCGTCATGATGGTCGTGAACCCATCGTTGACGGTGTGATCGACACGGGAAAACGGGATGACGGATGATGGAAACGATGGATAGGAGAAGAAGTGGTGCAAGGGATGGGATTTGAACCCACGGACCACTAAGGACTAGCCCCTCAAGCTAGCGTCGTTGGCCATGCTTGACTACCCTTGCAGTTGCAAAACAGGGGATGGATAAGTAGTTAATAAATGTTTCTATGGACGGGGTTCCCGGAACCCCGGGTCCCACACCGTCTGGGACGACCGCCCGTCATAGCGGGCGGCCGTCGTGGTGTTCAGCGGGTCCAGTACTCGCGTCCGGCCCTTCCGAGGGCCAGGACGTTCTCGTCCGGACTCATGATCGGGGTCTCGCAACCGGGGGCGAGTATGAACCCTCCCTCCTGTCCGGCCGCATCGATGATCCTGAAGCTCTCGCTCCTGATGGAGTCGGGCGTCCCCCTCCACATCTGTGCGACGGGGTCTATGTTGCCCATGATGGAGATGTCCCTTCCCGCGTTGGCCTTCGCCTTGGCGGGGTCGACGGCGTGGTCGAAGCTGAGGCAGTCCGCACCGGTGGCGGGGAGCTGCTTGATGATGTCGAGCGTGTTCCCGCAGATGTGCACGAACGCGGGGATGCTGCTGTCCATGGCCTTCACGTCGGACACGACCCTCTTGATGTGGTCGAAGGAGTACTCCGCGAACATGTCGGGGGAGATGAGGTCCTCGGAGGAGGTGGGGTCCGCCATCCACATGACCGTCGCACCCGCGTCGATCATGCGCCTCTGCATGTCGGACACGAAACCGGCGATCTTGGCCACGAGGGACTTCACGATGTCCGGGTCGACGAACGTGTTCATGATCATGTTCTCGACGCCCATGACGTACCCTGCGGTCGTGATGGGGCCCCAGGACAGTCCGCAGATGTGGAGGTCCTCCTCCAGGATCCTGGAGGTCTCCTCGAGGCTGTCCACGAACACCTTGGTGAAGTTGGGGCACTCCGCTGCCGCATAGGGGTCGAAGAGGGCCAGGTCGTCGATCTGCTCCTGGGTCTCCACGATGCCCCCGTGGACGCTGCCGTAGTCGTCCTCGGGGAACTTCACGTTCATTCCGAGGTCGAGGAAGGGGACCTGGGAATCCAGGATGGGCTTGATGAAATCGGACTCCGTCCTCATCGCGTAGTCGACCGAGACCTTGGCGGAGACCTTCGGGTCCCACCTGGCGGAATCGACCGTCACCCCGGCGCTGCGCGCCGCCGTGACGAGTGCGAAGTTGTTGACGGGTGTCCTGTCCGTGACCTCGTGGTTGAGGGCCGCCTCGACGCATGCCCTGTGTCCTGTATCCTTCATGGTACGTTCTCCTTATGAATGGAGGTCGCATCATGTTGCTGGTTATTAAAAGGAGGTCATATGGAACCGACTATCAGGTCCGTGAATCCGGATCCGGTGAGGTCGCCCCCCATGTCCGGGGTGCGCTTCCCCGCCATGTAGGCGTCCCTGACGGCCTCCACTATGGATTCGGCCTCCGCCCTCCTGTTCATGTTGAACAGTGCGGACGCCCCGGCGAGGATGGCCGATGTCGGGTTGACGTACTCGGGGGGAATGTCCTCGAAGGTGTGCATGTTCCCCGGCAGGTACAACGTGCTCGAATCGCCGACGAACCCCACGGGGGTGATGTGGTTGCCGCCGGTGAGTCCCGAGAGGATCCCGGCGGCCACGTGGCTGTACATGTCCGCGCAGACGATGTAGTCGTTGGACATGGGCTCCCTCACGACCCTGGAGGACCATTCCGGCACATCCATGTGGGTTATGCCGTAGATCCCGTCGTCGAAGAGGGAGTCGAAACTCTCCCTGAAGAGTCCGCTGGACTCGGGGAACAGGTCCCCGCGGCCGATGCAGGCGACCCTCCTCTTCCCGGACATCTCCATGTCCGAGAGGGCCTTCCCCATCATCCTGCTGTACGACGAGGAGCGGGAGTACTTGGTGAGCGTTATCCCGTCCATGTCGCGGGTCTCCACCACGTCCTGGCCCAGGTCGGTGTTGGTCGCCCACAGGGTGACCTCCATGCCCTCCGGCCCCAGGTCCGGGGCCAGGGTCCTGAACGTGCGGGTCATCGCGTACAGGTCGAGCTGTATCTTGAGGGTCTCGACGGGGTCCCTCTCGGAACCCCTGTCGTCCCTCGTGGTCCTCACGGGTCCGCAGAGGATGTTGTCGCACTCCCCCGCGAGATCGAGCGTCTCGTAGGGGAGGTGGTGTCCGGACACCTCGTATGCGGAGAACCCTATGTCGCCGTGGACGATCTCGACGTCGCTGCATGCGGCGCCGATGACCTTCACGGCGGATTCCATGATCGACGGGCCGATCCCGTCGCCCGGGAGGACCAGGATGCGGTCCATGTTCAGAGCAGCCTCTCGACGAGTCCCGCGTAGATGATGGGGAGGGAGATTGTCGCGTCGCCCTCGACGGTCATCTTCTTGGCGTCGCTCTTGACCTTGCCCCAGGAGACGGCCTCGCGGATCTGCGCTCCGGAGAGGGATCCGTCGAACTCCTGCGCGGTCGTGAGGTAGATGCAGTAGTCGAGTCCGCCGCGGAACTGGCTCCACCAGATGACGTGGTGCTTGGAGATTCCCCCGCCGATGATGATGGCACCCATCTGCTCGGCGTCGTTGGTGAGCTCGGAGAGCATCTGCTCGTCCGCGAAGAGGTCGATCCTGAGCTTCCTGTGCATCTGGTAGTACATCCAGAGCTGGCATCCGAATGATCCGTCGGTGATACCGGGGACGACGACGCGGACGCCGTTCTTGTGGCACTGGTAGAGCAGGGAGTCCTCGTTGTCGAGCCTCGCGCCGACCTGGTCGATGATCTCGTGGGTGGTCATGGACTGGATCTCGGCGAAGATCTCGTCGAACATGGGGAGGAGGTTGTCCTCGAGGACCTCCCCGTAGCAGGAGTCGGGCACGAGGACGTTCCCGAGCCTGCTGATCTCGTACTCGTCCCTGAGCATGGCGTCGTCCATCATGAAGTCGCCCTTGTAGTACTCCGCGAAGGTCCTGGAGAGGTCGTGGTCCAGGGTTCCGCAGGTGGTGATGATCACATCGACCATCTTGTTCTTGACGAGGTCCACGATGACCCCGCGGGTCCCGGTGGCCATGATGCATGCGGGGAAGGACAGGATCCTGAGGCAGTTCTCCTCCCTGATCATCGCCTCGGCGATGTCGGTGGCGTCTGCGAGCTTCTGCGCGGTGAATCCTCCGGCACGGCCCATCGCCCTGAGCATCTGGTCAACGGTCATCCCCTTGGTGACCTTGATGTCCTCTACAGCTATGAGATCGAGTTTCTCTGACATGTTCGTTCAACTCTCCTTGGCCGGACTAGTTGCATGTTGTTTAAAACGCTTATGTCGTGGTGTCCGTCCCCCGGATGTAGCGTCCCGTCACGCTCCCGGGGTCCCGGGCGACGTCCCCGGGCCTACCGGTGGACACGATCCTCCCGCCCTCCTCCCCTCCGCCGGGTCCCATGTCCAAGATCCAGTCCGCGCCACCGATGACGTCCAGGTCGTGCTCCACCACGACCACCGTCGCACCGTGCGACGTGAGGGTGCGCAGTATCCCCATGAGGTTGGCCACGTCCCGGGGGTGGAGCCCGATGGTCGGTTCGTCGAACACGAACACCGTGTCTGACTGTCCGCGTCCCATGTCCCCCGCCAGTTTGAGGCGCTGCGCCTCCCCGCCGGAGAGTCCGGGCGTACCCTCGCCCAGTGCGAGGTACCCGAGCCCCAGCTCGTCCAGCACCGAGAGCCTCCTGCCGATGCCGCCCCCGCTCCCGAAGACCGACAGGGCACCGCGGACCTCCATCCCCATGACCTCGGGGATCGTGCGGAACGTGCCGTCCGGGCACCCCAGCCGGATCGCAGATGCCGCAGGTCCGTAGCGGGAGCCGCCGCAGTCGGGACACGGGACCACGACGTCCGGGAGGAACTGCACGTCGAGGCACATCTCCCCCGTCCCGTCGCACGTCCCGCAGCGGAGCGATCCCGTGTTGTAGGAGAAGTCGCCGGCCCCGAGTCCGGAGGAGCGGGCGTCGTCGGTCCTCGCGAACATGCGCCTGAGGTCGTCGTGGACCCCTGAGAACGTGGCCACGGTGGAGCGGACGTTGGCGCCTATGGGCGAGGCGTCCACCAGCCTCACACGTGAGATGCCGGCGGCCTCGACCGACAGCACGTGCTCCGGGAGGGGCGTTCCGGACACCAGGGACTCCAGCGCGGGGACCAGGCTCTCCAGGACGAGGGTGGTCTTGCCGGAACCGCTCACCCCCGTGACCACGGTCAGTCTCCCGAGCGGGATGTCGACCTCCAGCGGTCCCACCGTGTGGATCGCATCCGTGGAGATGTGCAGGCGGCCGTGTGCGAAGGGGTCGTCGGGACACCGGTCGTCCGTGTCACCGGCCCTCCCGCCCTCCGCGAGGTACGGCCCTATGATGGAGGACGGGTCGCGTACGATGTCCGCGACGGTGCCCTGGGCGACCACCCTGCCGCCGTCGGTGCCGGCACCCGGCCCCATCTCGATCAGCCAGTCCGTGTCGGACAGCAGCTGCGTGTCGTGGTCGACCAGCACCACGGAGTTCCCGTCCGCGACGAGGTCGCGGATCACACCCCTCAGGCCCGTCATGTTGGACGGATGGAGTCCGATGGAGGGCTCGTCCAGCACGTAGAGGACGCCGGTGGTGCGGTTGCGGACCGCACGCGACAGCTGCATCCTCTGCCTCTCCCCCGTGGAGAGGGTCGAGGAGGCGCGGTCCAGGGACAGGTACCCGAGGCCCAGCTCCATCAGGCGCCCGGAGTTCTCCAGGAACGTCCCGCAGATGCTCTCGGCCATCGGGACCATGGCATCGGGCAGGGATCCCGGGACCCCGCGGACCTATTCCACCAACCCGGACAGGCTCATGGCGCACGCCGCATCCAATCCGATCCCGAGCAACCTGGGGGCCCTGGCGGCCTCCGACAGGCGGGATCCGCCGCATTGCGGGCACGTGCAGCGCATGAGGAACCTCTCGACGCGCTTCATCCCCTTCTCGTCCCTGACCTTGGATAGGGCGTTCTCCACCGTGCGGACCGCGCTGTAGTACGTGAAGTCCAGCTCCCCGGCGTTCTCCGATGTCTTCGACTTGTACAGTATGTGCTTCTTGACGGCCGGTCCGTCGAACACGATGGACCTCTCCGCATCGGTGAGTTCGCTGAACGGGACGTCCGTGCGGACGCCCATCTCCCTGCAGACGTCGGTCATCAGGGACCACATGAGGGACCTCCACGGTGCGACGGCACCGCCGTCGATGGTCAGCGACTCGTCCGGGACCAGGGTGCTGCGGTCGACCGTCCACGACACGCCCGTCCCGTCGCATCCGGGGCACGCCCCGTTGCCGTTGAAGGCCAGGTCCTCCGCGGACGGGACGTCGACCACGGTGCCGCACAGGGGACATACGAGGTCCGAACCCGCGGCGACGGCGAGGGACGGTCCGACCATGTGTCCGTTCGGGCACCTGTGCTCCGCCAGCCTCGAGTACATCAGGCGGAGTGTGTTCAGGAGCTCCGTGCCGGTCCCGAACGTGCTGCGGATCCCGGGGACCGCCGGGCGCTGGTGCAGCGCCAGTGCCGCCGGGACGTGCACGACCTCGTCGACCTGCGCCCTCTTGCTCTGGGTCATCCTGCGGCGGGTGTATGTGGACAGGGAGTCGAGGTAGCGCCTGGACCCCTCGGCGTACAGCACGCCGAGTGCGAGTGACGACTTCCCGGATCCGGAGACCCCCGCGATCCCGACCACCCTGTTCAGGGGCACGTCGACATCGACGTCCCTCAGGTTGTGCACCCTCGCCCTGCGTACGCTTATCCTGTCCGTCATGCCGGTACGTACCGCCCTGCACGTATAGGACCCCGTTGGTCCGAGGGGGGTTGGCTTATAGTGACGGGGTGATCCGGACCCCATGATGGTCATGACTCGCGACAGGGGGTACGGCGACCTCCTGTCCGAACTACGCGGCAGGAGGGTCCTCGTGTGGACCTGTGGAACATGTGCCAGACTCTGCGACGGACTGGGCGGGCGGGAGTCCGCCGAGAGGTTGTCCGAGAGTCTGTCCCGTGACGGTGTGGACGTCGTCGGCACGGTCTCCGTGGGTGCGTCCTGCGTGATCCAGAAGGTGTCCGACAACCTGCCGGCCGACGGAGGTTTCGACGTGGTGCTGGCACTGACATGCGACATCGGTGCGGGGTGCGTCGGAGACCGCTGCCGGGCGGAGGTCGTCAACCCCGTCCTCACGTTCGGTTCAGGGTACCTCGCCGCCGACGGTACGCCGCGCCTGAGGTCAGTCGTGTGCGGGAGGACGGTGTCCGACGAATCCCTGTCCGAGGTGTCGTCGCGCCACGGGGTCCCGACGGGACCGTATGTATGAAATACGATCCGAGGCATCCTCGTCCCAAGTGATTTGAATGATTATGCACGAACTCTCCAAGGACAGGGTGTCCCCCGACAAGTTCACGGCCGTCATCGAGATCTCCAAGGGTAGCAAGGTCAAGTACGAGATCGACGAGGAGACCGGGATGCTCGCCCTCGACAGGATCCTCTCCACCTCCGTCGCGTACCCCTGGAACTACGGTTTCATCCCCAGGACCTACGCGTTCGACGGCGACCCCCTCGACATCCTCCTCGTCTGTTCCGAGACGATCCTCCCCAACACCCTCGTCGAGTGCAAGCCCCTCGGTCTCCTCAAGATGATCGACGGAGGCGACCAGGACGACAAGGTCATCGCAGTCGCGACCAAGGACCGCTTCTTCAAGGACTTCGAGAACGTCGATCAGCTCCCCAAGCACCTCATCGAGGAGATCAGGCACTTCTTCTGCGTCTACAAGGCCCTCGAGGGCAAGGTCACCGAGGCTAAGGAGATGCTCGACGTCGAAGCCGCCAAGGACATGATCAGGGTCTGCATCGACAGGTACAACGAGGAGTTCCCCGACATGTGATCGGGACGGGGTCCGCCCCGTCCACCAAACCCCCTTATTTATTATATTACGCGCGTACATTGGGCGCACCTAGTTTTATATACGACCTGTTTGATGCTCTGTCCCGAGAGGACCAACCATGTACATGCTTACAGAGGTCGAGAAGATCGTCCGCATTCCGCCGGTCGAGCTCAAAGACGACATCGACAACGTCATCGACAACCTCACCTGGGAGACCTACGAGGGTAGGCTCGGCGAGGACAAGTCGTTCACCGTGCTGATCAAGAACGTTAGGACAGTAGGTCCCGGACGTATCGTCCACGGCGACGGGGCGGTCTACCAGACCGTCAAGTTCGACCAGGTGGTGTTCAAGCCCAAGGAGAACGAGATCGTCGAGGGTGTAGTGGTCGAAGTCCTCAAGTTCGGAGCATTCGTCAGATTCGGTCCCCTCGACGGACTCCTGCACATCAGCCAGGTCATGGACGACCGCGTCGACATCGACGAGGTCAACCAGAGGCTCGTCGGAAAGGAGACCGGAAGGTTCCTCGCTGTCGGGGACGTCGTCAAGGCGAGGGTCGTGAGCATCGACCTCAACGAGAAGAACCCCCAGGACAGCAAGATCGGACTGACCATGCGCCAGCCCGGCCTCGGAAAGCTCCAGTGGCTCGAGGAGGACCACAAGAAGAGACAGGATGGTGAGGAGTGATGGCAGGCCCGGTCCAGAAGGCATGCAAGCAGTGCAGCTTCATCTCGGAGGACGACGTCTGCCCCCGCTGCGGGGGTCAGACCTCGAGGGACTGGCAGGGATACCTCGCCGTCATCGACTTCGAGAGGTCCGAGATCGCCAAGAGGATGGGCATCGCCGACAACGGCACGTATGCCCTGAAGGTCCGTTGAGTCCCATGTTCGAGAGGGACCTTGTCCTCCCCGATGCGAAGAGGGGTGCGTTCAAGGAACCCATCGGACGTGAGATGGACGACGCGGAGCTCGACTCGTTCGACTCCGGAAACATCTTGATCACGGTCGGGGACGTGGTATCCCTGACGTTCGCGGAACACGGCATAACCCCGTTCCTGTCGGTGTACGACGGGATGACGGAGCGCCGTGAGATGACGGGATTCGCCAGGCTCGTGGAGAACGAGCCGAAGGAGACCGTCACGAACCCTGCGGGGAGGATAACGGCCGAACTGGCCGGCACGATCCGCAGGTGCATCGAAGGGTCCGGTGGACTGGTGCTCGTCGATGGGGAGGAGGATCTGGCCCTGCTGCCATGCATCCTCATGGCCCCGGAGGGGAGCAACATCGTCTACGGCTGGCCCGGAAAGTGCATGATGCTCATCACCACGGATGGGTCCATCAGGAAGAAGGCCATGGAACTGATGGCCTTAATGGAGGAAGAAGAATGAAGATGGAAATCACACAGCAGAAAGAGAACCCCCTCCAGAAGAGGGTGGAGGTCTACTTCACTATCGACCACAACGGCGAGTCCACCCCCGGTAGGAACGCGGTCGCAGAGGCAGTCGCGAAGGAGATGAAGTCCAAGAGGGACTGCGTCGTCGTCGACACCATCGAGTCCGTCTACGGAAAGGGCATGTCCAAGGGATACGCCAAGGTCTACGACAACAAAGAGGCAGCACTCGAGTTCGACAGGGAGTACCTCCTGAAGAGGAACGGAATCGAGGCGGACAAGCCCGAGGCCGCAGAGGACGCACCCGCAGAGGAGTGATTTAAATGGCAAAGGCAGCAGCACCCAAGAAGGCAGTCGCAAAGAAGGACGCATACCAGGTCGACGGAGACAAGCTCGTCAGGACCAAACCCGTCTGCCCCAAGTGCGGACCCGGAGTCTTCATGGCTACCCACAAGGACCGTGTCTCCTGTGGTAACTGCGGATACACCGAGTTCAGCAAGAAGGACTGAGAAGGTATTCTTCATTCGCCTCCTCCCTCTCAATTGGAGGCTCAGGATCGCCGGGGCGTATCTGGCCCCGGCAAATACCTTCCCAATCCCCCCCTAAACCGGATTCCATGTTTTGAACTGGGCCCGTAGTATAGCTTGGATAGCATAGGGGCCTCCGGAGCCTCGGACTCGGGTTCGAATCCCGACGGGCCCGCTCATATTATACATCATTATAGGGACGGGGTTCCCGTGGCCGTTCGACCGTCACGACCACTTCTCCCGATCACGTCCGATCATGACGACCGTATCACGGGATCGTGGTCCGACCCACATGATCCCCACAGGCTGAAGATGATTTGATCCGGGGATACGCCGAATCGCATCATATGGAGAGTTTGGAAAGATACAGGGATTCCTCCGAGTTCCAACATTCTATAACACACCCGGGTCATGGCACCGCACAAAGGATCATGAGGGTCACACGTTGCCCTTTGTACGGGAAGGTGTTTCCCGTCCCGCTCCGTGTGGCGGGGATCCCCGCATTGCAGGAGGGGCAGCAGAAAACACCGGATACGCGGCTTCCGAACCAGAACACGCCGTCGAAACGTGCATCCCTCCTCACGCAGATGTCGTACTTCCGATCGTCGCCGAGATCCCCGGGGATCATCCTCGAACCATCCTTTCCCGTTGCGATACCCCGACCGGGGAGATGGGTTGTGCATGCATTCGGATGTTGGATCCATGTGGTCCCGGCACACGTCTGGATACGGTCTGGATGTATGATGGATAGTCCATCCGACCATGATATATAGCTAGATGGGGATTCGTAGACGATACCGATGAAGGGACGCATTCTACCCAGGGGGGCATTGTCCGATCTGCCCAAGACCGTGCACGGGGGACAGGCCTGGAAGCTCGAGGGAATCGAGGACTACAGTCACAACCTGAACCCCTTCGGGCCTCCCGAGGAGATATCCGAGATCATCATGCAGGCCGTGTCGGACCTGGGCCACTACCCGGACGACTCCTGCACCGAGCTCAAGGAGACCATATCCAGGGCGTTCAACATCGATCCCGACTGCATAACCATCGGGGCGGGCTCGTCGGATATAATCCGCAACGTCCCCAACACGTTCTTCTCGCCGGGGGACAGGGTGGTGCTCAACCGTCCGTCCTTCGCGGAGTACAGCCAGCAGTGCCGCATCGTGGGTGCGGACATAGTGTGGAACGACCTCCTGCCGGAGAACGACTTCCGCATAGACCTGGATTCCCTGATGGTGAACGTGGGCGACGACACCCGCGCCCTGTACATATGCAACCCCAACAACCCGACCGGGAGGGTGGAACCCCGTGACAAGATCGTGAGCATAGTCCGCGAGTGCGAGGAACGTGGTGTCCTCGTGTTCCTGGACGAGACGCTCCTCGAGTTGGTCCCCGGTTACATGGACATAACGCTGTCCGGCATGGTGGACAGGTTCACCAACCTGATCGTTGCATCGTCCCTGACCAAGTCGTTCGCGATCCCGGGCATACGCATCGGGTTCGGGATGTCCAACCCCGACATCATCTCCGAGATGGAGAAGGTGCGCATGACCTGGAACGTCGGACAGATCGAGCAGGTCGTGGCGAACGTCCTCCTGAGGGATCACATGGACTACGTGGACCATGCCGCGGCCGTCATGGCCGTCGAGTCCGAGGTGCTCAACTCCAGTCTGCGCGAGATTGGGTTCCCGGTCGGATCCGTCTCGGATTCGTTCTTCTACTTCAACTCACTCGAGCCCCTGGGCATGGACAGCCCCACGTTCAAGAGGAAGATGCTCGCACAGGGCATCATGGTGAGGGACTGTTCATCGTTCGGTGACGAGTTCAGGGGATACGTCCGTTACAGCGTCAAGGACAGGGAGCGTAACTGCCGTTTCATCGCGGCGGTGGACTCCGTGATCAACGGGTGATCAGGATGCATCTCATCCTGGATGCGATGGCTGTGGTCGTTCTGGCCCTGCTCATAGACAGGTACGTGGGCGAGGTGCCCAACAACGTCCATCCTTTGAGGTGGATGGGCAACATACTCTCGGCCATCGACAGGCGCATACGTGTCAGGGACTCCGCCGCCACCAGCGTGTGGGGGTTCCTGTCGTACGTGCTGGTGTTCCTGCTGTTCTCGTTCGCGGGTCTGGCGGTGACCACGGCATGCCGTGTCCTCGTATCCGACTACGTGTCGCCCGTCGCGGGCGAGGTGGCGTGGATCGTCGCCACGGCGTTCGTGTTCAAGGTCTCCTTCGCGGTGTTCTCCTTCAGGGCGCACTGCGATCCGATACGCGCCGACCTCGACAGGGGCGACACCGGCGCCGCGGCGGACAAGGTCCAGATGATCGTCAGCCGCAACACCAGGGGCATGGATGCGGAGCACATCGCATCGTCCTGTTGCGAGACGGTGTCAGAGAACCTGGTGGACAGCGTGTTCTCGCCGGTGTTCTACTTCGGACTCCTCGGCATCCCCGGGGCGGTCATGTTCCGTTGCGCCAACCTCATGGATGCCATGTGGGGGTACCTGAACGACAAGTACTCCAGGCTGGGGTTCTTCCCGGCCAAGTTCGACGATCTCCTCGGGTTCCTGACCGCACGCGTCTCCCCCTACTTCGTCGCCCTGGCGGGCATGCTCATGGGCATGGACTGGAGGGCGGCCGTTCCGGCGGCCAGGGAGGAGCACGGGAAGACACCCAGTCCCAACAGCGGTTACTCGATGACGGCGGTCGCCGCCGTCCTGGGGATCAGCATGGAGAAGGAGGGTGTCTACGTCATGGGGAAGGGCCCTATGCCCACCACCGACGACATACGCCGCTGCTGCAGGCTGGTGGAGCTCTCGTCCGTCCTGTTCGCGGTGACGGTCGGGCTCATAATGTATGCGCTCCTGGGGATCCACGTTCAGCTGTTCGCCGAGGGCGTCCTGGAGTCCGTCGTCGGATGCATCGCATCCATCATCGGGGCGGGTGCCGCATGAGCATGGTGGCTTCGACGGAGGTCCTCGTCTGCGAGGGCCTTCCGGTGGGTGTGGTCAGGTTCAGTGAGAGGATGGAGGTCCTCAGCAGCGCCGTCCTCAACGGCGGCGACAGGACGACGACCGCCCTCTTCATAATGCAGGTCCCGAAGGACTACAACGACATGGAACCCCGTTCCCATGCGGACAGGGTCCGTGCATCATTGGGGCTTCCGGAGGATGCCGTCGGCATGATGACGGCCGCGGAGGTTGATTACGTTTTCAATCTGAGGTCCTCGGAGGTGGACGGCATCCGGATGGAGGCCGTGGCCACCGCGGGACTGAGCAACCACGTCGTCGCGGGCGACCTCCTGGAGGACTGGGAGGAGCGTCACAGGGTGTCCCTGGAACGCGCCCGCATCATGATGGCGGGGACGATCAACATAGCCGTCGTCTCGTCCGTCCCACTGACGACCGAGGGGAAGGTGAACCTCATGATCCCGTTGGTCGAGGCCAAGTCCGCCGCCATGGCGGACCACGGTTTCAGGGAGACCGGCACCACATCGGATGCGATGGCGGTCGTCTCGCCGATCGGCGGGGACAGGGTCTCATACACCGGCACCGGTTCGGCCCCCGGGATAGCCGCCGCACGTGCGGTCCGTTCCGCCGTGGGCCATGCGCTCGGCGTGAGGGGGGAGCATCCCGTCCCGGATGATCCTGCCAGGGTCCTCGGAAGGCACGGACTCGCGGAGGCCGTGTCCGGGCCCGGTGCGGAAGGGCTGATGGGCGATCCGCGCGTACGTTCCCTGGTCGATCTGTTCGATCATGTGTCATCCAGGGTGGACTCCCTGGCAGCCGACGGGGACGGGACGGCGATGTCCATGATGGCGTCGATCCTGGGATCGGAGTTCGGGGTGGAACCCCCGGATGGAAGGACACTTATGGACGTACTCGCATCGGTGCTGGCGTCAGAGGCGGAGAGATTAGAATGACTGGAGGTAACGGTACGGAGGGTACGAGTTCGGCATCGGCCCTGAAGGGCATGGTGTCCTTCTTCACACTGTGGCATATGGACATCACGCAGAGGGACATGGATTCGATGGAGCAGAGGTTCCACCTGGTTCCCGTGGTCGGACTCCTCTTCGGACTGATCCTGGCGGTGGAGCTCACGCTCCTGTCCCTGATGAACATCAGGCTCGGTTTCGGCACGCAGTTCCTGAACGCGATGGCCGTACTCCTGACGGTCTACATCGGGAGCAAGTTCATCCACTTCGACGGGTTGACGGACTTCGGTGACGGTATGATCGTCTCCGGCGGTCCGGAGGCCCATGTCCGTGCCCTCAAGGACACACTCGTCGGTGCCGGGGGACTGGGGGTCGCCGTCGCGGTGACGCTCACGTCCGTGGCCGTGTACTCGTCTGTGGACGTCTTGATGCTGGTCGTACTCGCCCCCCTGGTCGAGGTCATGGTGAAGAACGCCATGGTCTTCGCCGCCGCGTACGGCCGTCCCGGCAAGGGTATGGCCGGAAGGCAGGTGTCCATGACGACCACCGATTCCGCGGTCAGGTCGCTCGTAGTGTCCGTCGTCTGCTCGCTCGCACTGCTCGCGTTCTCCGTCGCACTGCTGTCCATCGTCTGGGACGGCAGGATCGTATTCGATGACCCCGTCCTCCTGGCGGCTGCGGTCATCACCGGACTGGTGGCGTCGTCCGTCGTCGGTGTCGTCATGGCCCGTGTGGCCAACCGCAACTTCGACATGGTCAACGGCGACATACTCGGTGCCACCAACGAGGTGGCCAGGCCCGTGACGCTCTTCCTGATGGCGCTGGTCCTCCACATCGCGATGGCGGTGATCTGATGGAGGCCCTGATCAACGCGGGAGGGAAGGGTTCCCGCATGGGACGCTGCGGTGTGGAGAAGCCGATGCACATGGTGGGGGACAAGCACACCATCGAGAGGGTGCTGGACGCCCTCCGTCAGTCATCCCATATAGACCGCATCCTCGTGTCCGTCAGCGACAACACCCTCGAGACCGAGAGGTTCCTCAGGGACATTGGGGTGGAGACGATACGCACGTCCGGGGAGAGCTTCATGGACGACCTGCACGATTCGTTCAGCGTCCTCGAGGGCGAGTACGTCCTCACATGCCCCTCCGACCTGCCGCTCCTCACGACCGAGGTCGTGGACACGTTCATAGAGTACTTCATCCCCGGGACGATGGAGTCCGCACTCGCGGTGGTGGACGAGGAGACCGTCCGCAGGGTCGGCATAACCCCGTCCTACACACGTGAGTCCGGAGGGAAGAACTGGGTCCTCTCGGGACTCTGCATAATGAACCGCCCGGGTACCCTCAGGGGGGATTACCTCGAGGAGTACCTGTTCGAGACCAACTGGGTGGAACTGTCCATAAACATGAACACACCCAAGGAGCTCGACCTGGCGCGTTCCTATTTCAGGGAATGATGGGGTTCAGAACCCCATTATGCCCCTGTAGATCTCGTGGACCTTGTCCTCGAGGTCCCTGCAGGTTATCCTGCCCTCGGAGGAGATCACGGCTCCGACGGATGCACCGCCGCAACCGACGCCCTCCTTGATGAATCCCCACTCGTAGGCCTGGAGCCCCTCATACGGGCTGGTGCTGTAGTCCACGTTGACGTAGACTATGGGCACGTCGTCGGAGATGCAGTCCATGATCTTCTTCATGTTCGAGTTGGGGTCGTTCATGAGCCATCTGGTGGTGCCCTGGAAGAAGTTGCCCACGAGTTCCGGGTGGAGTTTCACCGCACCGGCGATGACCGCCGCGAGCTGGGTCCCGCCGCCGACGATGACGGGGACGCTCTTCGCCGCACCGCACAGGATACCGATGTTGGCCGGCATCATGGGGTCCCCCACGCACTCTATCGCCCTGAGGGGGTCGTCCGCCAGGTCCCCCGGTTCCACGCCGGCTGCGGCGAGAGCCTCGGCGACCAGCCTGCTCTTGAGCTCCTTGGGGTTGTTGGGTGAGCTGCTGCTCACCAGGTTCTCCTTGAGGACGCCCATGGCGGTCATGACCGCGAGTGCGGTCGTGGTGCCTCCTGCACAGCTCTCGCTTATGACGACGTAGTCGTACGCCCTGGCGAGCATCTCGCCGAGCATGTACCCCTTCTCGTAGATCTCCCGGACGTTCCTGACGGAGCTGCCGGTGGTGATCTTCTCGCCGCACTCCCCGCCCATGTCGAAGTAGGGGACGTACGGCCTGATCTTGCATCCGCCGTTGACTATGTAGTAGGGCATGCCCGAGAGGCTCAGGGCGGCCTTGGTCAGTGTGGCGGGGGTGGGGATCCCTCCCGGGTTGATCGGGATGCCCTTCATGCAGGTGGTCTTCCCGCTGATGAGGATCTCCGCGTCCGCCGCGGGTGTGAACATGGTGAGTTCCGGTGTGTCGCCGGCATCGGAAACCCCGGGTATGGTGGACGTCAGGGTGTTGGCCACGGTGCATGTGAACACGCCCCTCCCTCCCCAAATCCTGGAGATGATGTCCTTTGCGATCTTCTCGTTTCCGTATATGCTGAGCGAGGGGGGCAGTTCGAATTCTCCCATTGTTTCACCGTTTGTATCTGAGTAGTGTCGAGAGCACGGTGTCCAGGGGTACCATCTCGTCCCTTCCGAAACCGGCGTCCATGCTGGTCCAGAGGGGGACGTCCATGAGGATGTGCTCCCCGGTGACACACGAGGTGCCGTGGTCGACGAAGTAGATTATGTTGTCCACATCGGAGAAGTACTCCTCCATGAGCTCGTCCGCATGTTCGAGGACCCATTTCTTCTTCATGGGGTCCTTCTGGTGGCTGTACTCGTCCACCTCGTCCACATGCAGGAACACGTCGCCGTGTTCGAGGGCGTCCCTGGCCAGCGGGAACCTGTCGTCCAGGTCGTCCACGAGCATGATGTCGTAGCCGAGGGATGCGCATATCCCCAGCGATGTGGGGCTGTCGGATATGGCCGTGAGGTTGTTGATCCCGGGCACCGGGTCGTACTGGTGGCCGAACTTGCCGCATCCCCACGGGTAGTCCGTGATGCCGCCCATGTCCTCGGCGACCTTCATGACGAACTCCCCGAGGATCCCGGGGACCTCCACGAAGGGTGCGTTGACGGGCGGGGCCGGCAGGTCCGGGACATCGTCGCACTCCATGGTGAGCACGGCCCTGCCCCCTATGAAGTACCTGATCTCGGGGTTGTACGGTTCCAGTATCCCCATGTTGGCGTCCATGACCTCCATGAGCCTGTCGCAGAACGTCCCCGAGTGGTAGGACCACTCGATCATCCCGTCCCTTATCTCGGCGGGGCTGAGCCTGTACGCGGTCCTGCGCGGGTCCTGCATGGACATCCCCAGTCCGAGCGCCTCCAGGGCGCCGCGGGGGATCTCCGGCGGGTGTCCGGTGAGGAACTCGTTCAGGAACAGGTGGGTGTAACCCCTTCCGGTGGTGCGGATCCTGTGCGGGGCCTTCCTCTCGAGGAACGGCATCTCCGCTACATCCAACGGTTTCCTACCATCCAGATCGGGATGGGGATGGTCCTCCGCTCCGTCCAACAGCACGAAAAGGGTGTTCTCCATGTCAGGCGATTCTCCTTAGGGCGATCGCCACCTGGCCGACGGAGATTCCGCCGTCGCCGTTGGGCACGTCCCTGTGGAGCAACGGTACATGGTCGGATGATAAAACCATATCCCTGAACATCCGGGAGACGGTCCCGTTGTAGGACACGCCACCGGTGATTCCGATGCGTTCCAGACCGCTGCGGTCGGCCTCCCCCACCGCCGATGCCACGAGCTCACCCATCACGTTATATACGACCGAGTAGGCGACATCCGCCGGGTCCATCCCCGGCTCGATCCGGGAGAACAGCTCCGCCGTCATGACCGTCCCGTCCACGGTGCGGGCCTCGAACCCGTCGATGAGCGATCCGCGCGCGAGGAGGGGTTCCAGTTTCATCGCGGGTTCCCCGTCGTACGAGCGCTCGGAGCAGACCCCCAGTTTGTAGGACAGGGTGTCCAGGAGCCTTCCGAAGGACGAGGACGTCACGCTCCTGCCCATGAGCTTGGACATCACGGATGCATCCCTGTCGGTGAAGTCGTGGTTCTCCACACCGTTCATGGTGTCGACGGCGAAACCGAGTCTCCTCAGGTCGTGGAGGGCGCGCTCGGACCCCAGCAGCGGGATGCCCTGGAGGTGTGCGACGCGTCTGTAGCCGTCGAGGTCCGCGGACAGGACCTCCCCGCCCCACGCGGTCCCGTCGTCGCCGTGACCGGTGCCGTCCAGTGTGAGCGCGACGCATCCGTCGACCCCGTTGTCGGTCATGAGTGCCGCCGCGTGCGCCCAGTGGTGCTGCACCTCGACCATCTCCGCGCCGTGCTCCTCCGCGATCCTCCTGCCGATCGACCTGTTGGAGTACCCCGGGTGCAGGTCCATCGCCACCACGGAGGGTTCGCAGCGGACCAGGTCCATCTGCAGGCGGACCGCCTCCTCCAGGTACTCGGGTACGCCGATCCTCTCACCGTTCCCGATGTGCTGCGTCGGCCATATCCTGCTGTCGGATGCCACCGCCCCGGTCAGGTTCTCCTGGGCCCCCAGTGCGACGGCGTCGCCGTCCATGCCGGTCGGGATGTGGAACGGCACGTACCCGCGGGACCTCCTGATGAACTGGGTCCTGTCGTCCAGCATCCTGACGACGCTGTCATCGGCGCGGTTCAGGATGGGCTGGTCATGCAGGAGGTACGCGTCCGCACCGAGTTCCAGTGCGCGGACGTTGTCCGTGACCATGGGCTCCCCGGGGACATTGGCGGACGTCATGACCAGTGCGTCGCAGTCCATCTCGGAGAACAGCATGTGGTGCATGCCGGTGTAGGGCAGGAACACCCCTATGTTGTCCAGGCCGGGGGATGCGAGTTCCGTGATCCCGGACGGTACCTTCCCCAGCAGGACTATGGGCCTGCGCGGGGACAGGAGCTCGGCGACCTCCGAATCCGTGGGGTCCGCGTACCTGCGAACCGCGTCGATGTCGCGTACCATCAGGGCGAACGGCTTCTCCCTGCGCCCGTACCACTCGCGCAGATGTCCGAGACGGTCCGGGATGCAGCATATGTGCATCCCTCCCCACCCCTTCAGGACCGCGATCCCCCCGGAATCCAGTATGCGGGCGAGGGTCGGTATCGGATCGCCGCCGATGACCTCTCCGGATCCGTCCAGGAGGGTGTAGCGGGGTCCGCAGGACGGACAGCACACGGTCTGGTGGTGGAACCTCCTGTCGGACGGGTCGGAGTACTCGGACCCGCATTCCGGACATGGGGGGAACGCGTCCATGGACGTGCGCACCCTGTCGTACGGCATCCCCCTCAGGAGGGTGTAGCGGGGCCCGCAGTCCGTGCACGTGGTGAACGGGTACCCGTGACGTCTGCCGGGGGACATGATCTCGGACACGCACCTGTCGCAGACTGCGCTGTCCGCGGGGATCGACGCCCCGTCGCCCCCGTCCGTGGAGCCGCGGATGGCGAACCCAGGAGGGCCGGTGTACGGGCACTCGATGCGTTCCACGGAGTCCACGTGCGCCAGCGGCGGCAGGTCGGACATCAGGGCGTCCAGGAGCCCGTCGGGCCCGTCCGTGTCGATGACCACGTCCGAACCCTCGTTCCAGACGCCGCCGGATGCACCCGCGGCCATGGCCGCACGGTACACCGCGGGTCTGAAGCCGACCCCCTGGACGGTCCCCCTGATGGTTATCCTCATGCCGGGGGGATGGGGGTATCAGTAGATAAGGGGCTTCATCTGGGTGACATGTGGCAGCTCTGCTCGGAGTTGTTGCCCATGGGGTACGGTTTGGAACTGTCCACGGACAGGGTCCCGTCGGGAGGGCTCAGGAAGTCCGCCAGCTCCTGGTCGGAGGGGTAGCGTCCGGAGGATATCAGCACGCCGTCGTACTCTGCGAGGGGCAGCGATCCGAGTCCCTCCGAGGACAGCGTCTCCCACGCCTCCCCGCGGGTGTCCATGTCCGAGGGGCGTCTGCACGTGATGCACCTCACATCGATGCCGGCCTCCGCCAGCCTCTCGACGGAGGAGTGGAACCTCGCTGCGTCGTCGTTCCTCTGCCCGGTGGAACCCGGTGCCTCGTAGACGGTGAGTTTGGAGTTCATGCACCCGTCTCGCCCTGTAGTTACAAGAACCCTCCACACGGATGGTATCCCGCGGTGTTTCCGTCAACAGGCGCACCGTCTCCACACAACCTTGAAATACACGTGTGCAGGAGACGCCCCCATGGACGTCAAGACCAACCCCATGAGGCATCTGGACAGGCTCGGGATCCCGTACAGGGTCCACTACTACGGCGAGGAGGCGCTCGGCGGGATGGAGGTCGCGACCGCGACCGGGGAGGATCCCCGCGAGGTGTTCAAGACGCTCGTCATGGTTGGGAGCCCCCGCAACTACTACGTGTTCCTGGTCCCGGTGACCGGTGGACTGGACCTGAAGAAGGCCGCCGCCTCCGTCGGCGAGAAGTCCGTGTCCATGCTGAGGCAGGACGAGCTCCCCAAGCTGGCGGGTTACGTGCACGGCGGGTGCTCGCCCCTGTGCCTGAAGCGTCCGATGAGGATCACCGTCGACTCCAGCGCCGAGGCACTCGACAGGATCTACTTCAGCGCGGGGAGGATAGGGTACCAGCTGGAGGTCGCGGTGTCGGACCTGCCGGGGATGATGGAGTTCTCGTTCGCGGACGTGTCCAGACCAATGTGATTCTATACCCATGGGGCGATGCACGCCCCATGGCGGACCTCAACCCCAACTGCACATGCCCCAAGACGGACTGCCCCAGACACGGCAGCTGCATGGAGTGTGTGGAGTTCCACAAGGCGAACAGCGAGAAGATCCCCTTCTGCCTCAGGTCCATGATCCAGATCAAGGGGATATGATCACGAAACGGGTCCGGTCCGACGGCCGGGCCCACCTTCCCGTATCCGGAGGGCGCACCCGACATTTCTATATCGCCCCCGACCATGCACGTCCATGGACCTTACCAGATCAGAAGAGGCCATCCTCCACGGTGAGGAGGGCGAGGGCAGACAGAAGGCGATGGAACTGGTCACCGCACTCGGGAAGATATACGGTGCGGAGGACCTGATAGACATCACATCCGCCCACCTGTCGGGCGCATCGTACAAGACGATCGGCGACGGGGGCCTGAAGTATCTGGAGGACATGGTGGCGGGAGGCGCCACGGTCACGGTGCCGTCCACGCTCAACCCCGTGGGGATGGACAGGACCCGTTGGAGGGAGATGCACATCCCCGAGGAGTTCGCCGAGAAGCAGCTCAGGATCATTGACCTGTACGGCCGCATGGGGATCAGGACCACCTGTTCCTGCACACCGTACATCGGGCCCAACGTCCCCTCCTTCGGGGACCATGTTGCATGGGCGGAGTCGTCCGCCCTGTCGTTCGTCAACTCCTACATCGGGGCCAGGACCAACAGGGAGGGTGGACCCGGTGCCCTGGCGGCCGCGATCCTCGGGAAGACCGCCAACTACGGCCTCCATCTGGATGAGAACAGGAGGCCGACCGTGGTAATCGATGCCGAGATAGACGGTTCCGTGTTCTCGTACTCCCTCCTCGGCCAGGCGGTCGGGATGGCGATAGGCGGCGGTGTGCCCTACTTCAGGGGCATATCCCCGGAGGTGGAGGAGGCAAAGACCCTCTCCGCGGCGATGGCCGCATCCGGTTCCGTCGCACTCTACCACGCCGAGGGCGTGACCCCCGAGGCCGGGAGTCACGACGTGTCGGAACTGGAGACGATCCACATAGGTCCCGCGGAGCTCGAGGCGGCCTACGACAAGCTGAACAGGACGGACGACGTCCAGCTCATAGCGATTGGGTGCCCCCATCTCACCGTCAAGGAGATGCACCAGATCGCATCGTTCCTCAAGGGCAAGAGGAAGGTGAACAGGGATGTGGAGATCTGGTTCTGCACATCCGCGGAGGTCAGGGACCAGTGCCCCGAGGACGTCAGGATCATGGAGGAGTTCGGACCCGTCCTCGCGGACACCTGCATGGTCGTGGCACCCATCGAGGGCACCTTCGAGAGGACCGGCACCAATTCCGCCAAGGCCGGCAACTACCTCCCCACCCTGTGCTCGCAGAAGGCCATGTGCAGGGACATCGCCAAGCTCATGGAGGTGGTCATGTGATACTCAACGGACGCTGCATATCGCCCGGCAGTGCGAGGGGAGAGGTCGTGAAGCTCGACGAACCCCTCAGCTTCCTCGGCGGTGTGGACGGTTCCACCGGTGAGATACGCGTCGGGAACGGCGGCAACGTAGCCGGAAAGGTGCTGGTGTTCCCCAAGGGCAAGGGCAGCACCGTCGGTTCCTTCGTCATGTACGACCTGATGGTCCACGGGAGGCAGCCCGTGGCGGTCATAAACGAGTCCGCGGAGACCATCGTGGCCACTGGTGCGGTGATATCGTCGATCCCGATGGTCGACCTCATCCCGACCGTGGACGTCTTCGAGGATGGGGACATCGTGTCCGTGGATGCGGACACCGGCACCGTCGAGGTGGAGGGCGTGGAGCTCCGCGAGGCGGTCTCATCCGCATTGGTGGACAACGGCCGCGTCCTGATGCTCAGCCGCCCCGCGACATCCAGGTCGTTCCCCGGCGTATGGTCCCTCGTCTCGGGGAAGATCGAGGACGGCGAGGCACCCGTCGACGCATCCCGCAGGGAGATCATGGAGGAGACGGGCATAGAGGTCGGTTCCCCCGACGGGACCATGGACCCCGTCTACGTGAGGGAGGGGACGACCCTGTGGAAGGTGTTCCCGTTCCTGTACAGGGTCTCCGGAGCGGAACCCGTCCTCAACGACGAGAACGAGGGGTTCGAGTGGGTCCCCGTCGACGCGGTCTCGGACAGGGACACCGTCAAGGGCACCGGCAGGGTGCTCGGGACCCTCCTCGGCTGACCCATCATTCTCCGGCGGGGCGTATCCATGCCGGACCGAACTCCGGCATGAGCCTGCCGACAACATCCAGGTACGCATCGGGGGAGAAACCCTCCCCCGAGGCGACCACCGTGAACTCCTGGGCGTCGTCACCCAGGACGTATCCGGTGTCGTGGAAACCGTTCCCTATGTAGAAGTCCATCCTGCGGATACGCTGTCCTACGTTCTCGGATCCCGGATCCAGCGGTTCGACGTTCAGTACGATGACGCTGTCCGGGTACCTTCCGCGCAGCGACGACAGTATGGCGGATCCGTGACCCATGGACCTCGATCCCGGGTCCACGGCGAGGTATACCAGGTACAGGATCCCGGGCCCTTCTATGGTGTACGTCATCCCCCTAAGGGTACCGTCACCGAGGTACGATGTGAACTCCACCCCGTCCGTCTCGGCGAGGTCCAGGAGGGTGTCCTCCGACATGCGCTCCATCTCCGGGAACGATCCCCTGTAGAGTTCCAGGACGGTGTCGAGGTGTTCGGATCCGCGTGCGGTCATCACCGCTTCCAGGGTCATGGACGGTTGATGCCCCGACTCCGATAACCGTCTTTCGGACGGTGGTTGTGAGAAAAGGGAAGATGGGGCTTACGCCCCTGTTTCCGATCACTCCATGGGGGTGATTCCGATGGTGATGTCCTTTCCGGTGACGTCCCATGTCTTGACGGCCGATCCGGCGGGTTCCGCGACGAACACGAGCTCCCTCGCCCTGACCTCGCCGGCGATGTGGTCGCACCAGGTCTCGAAGAGGCCGATGAGGTACTCCTCTGCGGAGACCTCGCAGCGCACGTACTGCTCGACGTTGAGCTTGAGCTCCTTGCGCATCTGCTGGATCCTCCTGATGAGCTCCCTGGCGTAACCCTCCGCCTCGATCTCGGGTGTCACGTTGAAGTCGATGAACAGTGTCCCCTCGAGGAACTCCACGGGTTCGATCTCGTTCTCCACGGAGGGGATCTCGTCCTTTCCGAGGTAGACGACCTTCTTGATGTTCCCCTGTGCGCAGAGGACCTCGTCGAAGGTCTTGACCGCCTTGTTCACACCGGAGTCGTTGCCGCGGACGAAGACCTGCAGGAGGGGCCACCTGAGCTTGGAGCCCATCTTGGCCCTCTCGGCCGCGATGATGTCCACGATGTTCTGGATGAGCGAGGTGCTGTGCTCGACCTCCTCGTCGATGAGCGACTCGTCGTAGGACGGCCAGTCCTCCATGTGGACGGACAGGAGCTTGCCGCCCATGTGCTGGTAGACCTCCTCCGCGATGTGGGGTGCGATGGGGGCCAGGACGAGCGCGGTGTTCATGATGGCGTAGTGCAGCGTGAAGTAGGATGCGTTCTTGTCCGCGGCCATGTCGCTGTCCTCGGACCAGGACCTGTCCCTGACGAGGCACACGTACCACCTGGAGAGGTCCTCCATGATGTAGTCCTCCAGCATCCTGGCGAGCTTGTGGAGCTCCCTGGTCTCGAGGTACTCGGTGGCGGCCCTCTTCATCTTCTCGGTCCTGGATATCATCCAGCGGTCCTCGTCACGGAGGTTGGCGGACACGTCGGCGAGTGTGACCTTGTCCGGGTCGTATCCGTCGATCAGCATGTACGTGGACGTGAAGTTGACGACGTTCCAGTATGTGTTGAGGACCTTCCTGGCGTTTTTGGGTCCGTCCTTCTGGAACGCGGTGTCCTCCCAGGGTGCGTTGGACTTGATCAGGTAGTACCTGAGGGAGTCCGCACCGACCTGGTCGATGAGCTCCAGGGGCTCGATGACGTTTCCGAGGGACTTGGACATCTTCTGTCCCTTCGGGTCGAGCACCCATCCGTGCATCATGACCTCGTCGTAGGGTGCGCGGTCGAAGGATATGACACCTGCGCCGAGCTGGGAGTAGAACCATCCGCGGGTCTGGTCGTGGGCCTCGACGATGAAGTCGCAGGGCCACCACTTCTCGAACTCCTCGGTCCTGTGGGGGTATCCGAGGGACGCCCATGCGGCCACTCCGGAGTCGAACCAGACGTCGAGGACGTCGGGGACCCTGTGCATGGTCTTGCCGCAGTCGGGGCAGGTGAACGTGACGCCGTCGATCCAGGGCCTGTGTGTGTCCATGCCCTCTGTGTACCCCTCGCCCTCCTCGAGCTCCCTGTACTGTCCGACGACCTTCCTGGATCCGCACTCGCACTCCCACACGGGCATGGGGATCCCCCAGTACCTCTGACGGGAGATGCACCAGTCCCTGGCGCCCTCGACCCAGTTCTTCTCCCTGGATGCGCCGGCCCAGTCGGGGACCCACTTCGCGCGGTCGATCTCTTCGAGCATCTGGTCCTTGCAGTCGGGGACGGTCACGAACCACTGCCTCGTGTTCCTGTAGATGATGGGGGACTTGCATCTCCAGCAGTGACCGTACCTGTGCTTGATCTTGCTGGTGTTGAACATCAGGCCCCTGGCGGAGAGGTCCTTGATGATGTCGTCGGCCACGGTCTTGACCTTCTTGCCCGCGAGCATGGGGAACTCGTCGGTGTACCTTCCGTTCTCCGCGACGGGGCAGAAGGGCTCGATGCCGTACCTCTTGCCGGTCTCGTAGTCGTCGGGACCGTGTCCGGGGGCGGTGTGGACCAGTCCGGTGTTGTCCTTCTCGACGTAGTCCGCGGTGAGGACCCTGTGGGTCCAGTCGTTGAGCGGTGCCGCCTCGAGTGCGAACGGGGGGATGTAGGCCATGCCCTCCATGTCCTTACCCTTCATCCTGTCGAGGACCTCGAAGGACTCGTATCCACCCTTCTGGAGGACGTACTCGGCCTGGGACTCGAGGATGTAGACGACCTCGGATCCGGTGGGGCCGGTCATCCTGACCTTGGCGTAGTCGAAGTCGGGGTGGACCGCGACGGCCATGTTGGCCGCGAGGGTCCAGGGCGTGGTGGTCCAGATGAGGAGCGATCCCTCGCCGTCGACCAGGGGGAACCTGACCATGATGGACGGGTCCGTCTCGTCCCAGTACTCGATCTCCGCCTCCGCGAGCGCGGTCTCGCACCTGGGGCACCAGGTGACGACCCTGCTTGCGGGTTTGAGGAGGTCCTTCTCGTATGCGCGCTGGAGGGTCCACCAGGCGGACTCGAGGTAGTCGAGGTTGATCGTCTGGTAGGGTCTGTCCCAGTCCATCCACACGCCGAGCTGCTTGAACTGCTCGGTCATGTCGGCGTGGAGTCCGAGTGCGAACTCCTTGCAGGTGGTCACGAACTTGTCGATACCCAGCTCCTCGATGTCCTTCTTGGAGTGGACACCGATGTTCTTCTCGACCTTGACCTCGATGGGGAGCCCGTGCATGTCGAAACCGGGCTGGTCGCGGACGTTGTAACCGTTCATCCTCCAGTACCTGACGAGGATGTCCTTCACGGTCTTGTTCATCGCGGTACCGAGGTGGATGGCCCCGGTCGTGTACGGGGGTCCGTCGACGAAGTAGAACTTCTTGCCGTCCTTCCTCAGTTCCTTGGTCTTCTCATAGGCGTTCTCGGAGTTCCAGTATGCCTGGATGTCCTTCTCGATGGCCTTGGCATCATAATTGGCGCGGATCTGCTTTATCATCGCTCGTCCCTTTCCCCGGGTTATCTTTCCCGGAATCTGGGACACCATCCGAGTGACGGTTAAAAATGTAGCGACGTCCCGTCGGTCCCGATGAAATCCCTCATCGCATCCGTGATGGCGTCGTCGTTCCTGATGAAGAACACCCCGCAGTGTCCCTCGGACGGTCTGTAGCAGCACAGCATCCAGTTGACCTCGCGGCTCCTCTCCACGATCACCGCCTCCCCTCCGTTGAGCGCCACCTCCGACATGGTGGCGAACCACTTCCTGTCGAGGTTCTCGAACGAGTCGTACAGGGAGTGGTTGACGATGTCGATCCCGTGCATGCCGACCATCTCCTCGAACCTGTCGTTGTGGTAGCGGACCTTCAGCTCCGCCCCGCGTCCGGAGACGTCCGGGAGGAGCTCGACGATGCAGAACGGCAGCGGGAAGTTGCCCATGCCCTCGAACATGCGACCGGGGTTGAACGTGGGGTTCGACTCCCTGCGCCTCATCAGCTTGATGCTCTCGCGGTTCTTGTTGTGCTCCCCGGGGGTGCGGACGCGTCCCTGGAGCACCGTGCCGTCGGACATGACGTACGACTTCCCCTCCACCGCCACCACGTGGCGCCTGGAGACGACGGAGCTCTTGTTGATGTGTATGAAATCCCCGGCGGGGAGGGATGCGACGACGTCCTTCAGCGGTGCGTACGTCCCGAGGACGTTGCCGTCCTGAAGATGCACGACGGTTTTCCTTCCGGATCTCACGATGTACATGACGTCATCGAAGTTGGTCCCGTTCCTGTCGAATAGGTCCTGAGCGCTTCCCATAGCGGTTCCCCCGTCGGTCCGATACTCGAACTTTTTTCGAGTCCTCGAACTTATTATGACCACTAGCACTTGACGATTAATAAAGTTGTCACAGGGAACCGGGCCGGTTCACCGTCCTTCGACGATGTGGCGTATGGCGAGGTTGGCGAGTGTCATGCCGAACACGGCGGGAACCGTCGGGAGGGAGCCGAGGACGCTCTTCCCGTGCTCGTCTCTGTCACCGGGTCTGGCGATCGGCGGCTCCTCGGAGAAGACGCATGTGATGCGGGAGGTGTCCAGGTCCCTCGTCCTCTTGCGCACCGCTGCGGCCAGCGGGCACACCCGTGTCGATGCGAGCGGGGCCACGCGTATCATCTGCGTGTCGATGTGGAGGGCTGCACCCATGGACGAGAACGTCACCGTCCCCGTGGACGCCGCGTGCCTCAGCAGGGCCACCTTGTGCTCCACCGTGTCTATGGCGTCGACGAGGATGCCGTACCCGCCGTCCACGATCCCGGGGACGGTGGATTCGGAGACCATGACGGACACGGCCTCGATGTCGATGTCCGGGTTGATCGAGCGGGCGCGTTCGCACGCGACCTCCGCCTTCGGTCTGCCGACGGTGTCGACGGTCGCCAGGATCTGGCGGTTCAGGTTGGATCCGGAGAAGACGTCCGCGTCCACGACGCGTATCCTGCCGACCCCCGCCCTGACGAGCCCCTCCAGGGCGTACCCGCCGACGGCACCGCATCCGCACAGGACGACGGATGCGGAGCGGAGCCGCTCCACCCCCTCGTCACCGAGGAGGAGCCCGGTGCGGTCCGAGATGCCGTCAGCCATCCAGCAGCCTCCCGGCGTTGTCGTCCGCGATCCCCAGCAGGGTGTCGGCATCCGTGCCCATCAGTCCCGCAAGGCGCTCCGCGAAGGCGCGCATACCCGTGAACCCCCTCCCGTGGTGCGGCGCGTCCGTCTCCAGCAGCAACCTGTCCCCCGGAATCGCCTTCAGGAGCCTGGAGACCCTGATGTCGGAACGGGACAGTATGCGGGGGGACACGGAGAAATGACATCCGATCTCCGTGAACGGTTTCACGTAGCTGTCCGACCCGTAGGAGTGGAGGATCACGCCACTGCAGCCACCGGCGTGCCCCCTGAGCGACGACAGCACCTCCGCCTCGGTGCCGACCATGTGGACGGTCACCACCCTCCCGAGGGAGGACGCGATGTCCAGCTGGTTCTCGAACACCGGACGTTGGACGGACAGGTCGCCGCGTTTGGAGTCCAGGCCGATCTCCCCGATATGGGATCCGTCCGACAGGACGTCCAGGAGTGCGGAGCGAGTGTCCGCGGACCACTCGTCCGCGTACCAGGGGTGGATCCCGTAGAACCTCACGACCCTGCCGTCGTCCAGCGCCGCCTGTGCCGCCCACTCGTCCCTCCTGGCGGTGCATGCGAGCATGCGGTGGCAGTCGGCGATGTCGCCGTAGTCCGAATCGTACCCGTCCTCCACCATGTGCAGGTGGGAATCCGTGAAACCCGTTCCGCTCATCTGTTATCGGACGTGTATCCCCGTCATCGTTCATACCATTGATGTTAGGTATCCCTAAATTTAAATAATCATTTTAGGATTACCTAAACATGATGTATGCGACAGACACCGTCGACGGGGCGACCCTGCCGGTCGTGGACAGGGGATGCGGATGCGGACACGGCTGCACATGCGGGGCGTGCCGCGTACCCGACGACGTCCTCGTGGAGAGGCTGGTCAGGCACTGCGCACCGACCCTGGCGGGTCTGAAGTGCGGCAGCATGTTCAGGGTGTGCACCCCCCACGACGGCACCAGGGACAGCCTCGAGGCCGTGGTCGCAACCATCAGCCACCGCGGTGTCCGTGCGCGCATACTCCGCGGGGACAGCTGCGGTTGTCTCATCTACGTGTACAGGCCGCGTCTCCTGGAGGCGAGGCTCTCCGATCCGGAGGTCCGCGGCTTCCTGTGCGAGAACGGTTACGACGACTGCGATGCGGAGGGTGCGGTGGACCGTCTCGAGGGGAGGTTCGCCGAGATGGGGATGCCCCACGAGATCGGCGTGTTCCTGGACTACCCCATGGAGGACATCCGCGGGTACATGGAGAACAACGGCACCGGATACAAGGCGATCGGGTGCTGGAAGGTGTACGGGGACCTCGATTCAGCGGAGAGGAGGTTCAGGTCCTACAGGCACTGCAGGGACGTGTTCACCCGCAGGCTGGCGGAGGGTGCGCCCCTCCACAGGCTCGCCGTCAGGGCCTGATCAGAACCAGTTGTCCAGGGACCTCTGCTTGCGTCTGTTGGACTCGGCCTTGCGTGCGGCCTCGATCTTGTTGATCACGGTGCCGACCCTGTCGGCGGAGAACCCGTACTCGGTCATCATGGCCACGACCCCCTCGGGATCCATCCTGCCCGTCTTGACAGAGTAGTCGTCGGATCTCGGTCCGTCGAGGAATATCGCCCTGACCTGCTCGTACCCGGGGATGTCCACGTCGGTCTTCTCCATCACGGTCTCGAGGTCGCCGTGCTTCTGGATGAGCTTGAGTCCCTTCTTGGGTCCTATGCCCTGGACACCCTCGTTGAAGTCTGTGCCCATGAGTATGCAGACGTCCACGAGCTGCTCCCTGGTGATGCCGAGGGATCCGAGGACCGATGCGGAGTCTATGACCTCCGTGTGGACGTCCCTGTAGACGCTCTTGCCGGGGACCTTGCGCCTCCCGGACACGGTGAGGTTCCTCACCAGCGTGGGTGCACCGAACAGGATCGAGTCGTAGTCCTGGGATGCCGCGGCGTGCACGTCCCCCTTGAGGCACATGTAGGCCGCCTGCGCCTCGCCGTCGCTGGGCGCCTGGACCACGGGTATCCCCATGAGCTCCAGGAGCTCCTTGGACGTCTCCAGTATCTCGGGGGTCATCCTGGAGGTCTGCTGCGCCTTGGAGAACGCCTTCTTCAGGTCCCCCTCCGCAAGCGCCTCCTCGTACTCCACCTTGGCCCTCTCCCTGCGGGCTATCCTCTCCTCGATCGTGCCGCTCTTGAGCTCGCTGGGCTTGCCGTCGAAGACGAAGGTGGGTTCGATTCCGGCCTCTACGAGGTTGGCCGTGCGGTACAGTATCCCGGAGAGGTGCGACGTCACGCGCCCCTGTCCGTCCTGCAGCGGTTTCCCGTCGGGCTGCCTGATTATCGATAGGAACTGGAATATTGTGTTGTAGGCGTCCACGGCCACCGTCTTGCCGCGGAGGTCCTGGAGCTCGATCTCCGTGGCCTCGACGATGGGTGAAAGGTTGACTCCCATCGGCGCACCTCACAGGTCCCTGCCGAAACCCTTCCACTCGGCGATGGCCGGGGCCATGTCGTCCAGTCTGAAGAGCGACGAGCCCGCGACGAGGACCGTCGCCCCCGCATCGGTGCATATCCTGCCGGTCTCGGGGTTCACGCCGCCGTCGACCGATATCTCGAGGTCCCTCCCGTTCGCCTCCGCCCATTCGCGGACCCATGCGATCTTGGGGACGCACTCGGCGATGAAGGACTGGCCGCCGAAACCGGGGTGCACCGTCATGACGAGGACCAGGTCGACCTCGCCGAGGTACGGCAGGAGCTCCTCCACGGGCGTCTCCGGGTTCACGGAGATCCCCGCACGCGCCCCTCCGGCCTTTATGAGCGATATGGCCTCGTGGATATCTCCATCGGCCTCGCAGTGGACGGTGATGATGTCGCAGCCCGCGTCCAGGAAGGCCCCGATGTACCTGGCGGGGTCCTGGATCATGAGGTGTGCGTCGAATGTTATGTCGGAGTGCCTCCTGATGGCCTTGATGACGGGGGGCCCGAACGTTATGTTCGGGACGAACATCCCATCCATGACATCGAGGTGTGCCCAGTCGGCACCCGCCCTCTCCACGCGCACGAGCTCCTCGCCCAGTTTCGAGAAATCCGCCGAGAGCATCGACGGGGATACTTTGGTCATCGACCGATGTATGCCGACCGCACTAATAAATGTTGGAGGGGTCGCCAATAGTATAAAAACGGTCCACGGAGATGACCAGTGCATGTCTTTGGCAAAACACGATGTGGCACCCGACACCTGCGACGTGGCGGGATGCGACAGGGTATGCGAGCGCTCCTGCAACATCAAACTGGTGGCGAGGTCCTCCCTCAAGCTCAGGGAGGAGGGGCTCCGCCAGGTGCACCTCTGCAGGGAGCACTACAGGGAGTTCAAGAAGGAGACCAAGTCCGACAGGCAGATCGACCAGATGTACTGAGGGTCCGCGATGATGGAACTCCTGTTCCTGGGGACCGGGGCGAGCGTCCCGTCCCGCGACAGGGCCACCTCCTGCATAGCGGTCAGGGTCGGTCCCGACATAGTCCTCATGGACTGCGGGGAGGGGTCCCAGAGGCAGCTGATGGTCTCCCCGTTCTCGTTCATGAAGATCAGGACCATCCTCATCACCCACATGCACGGCGACCACGTCTTCGGACTCCCCGGTCTGCTCCAGACGATGAGCCTCTCCGGGAGGAGGGACCCGTTGACGGTGTACGGTCCGGTGGGGCTGGCACACGGCGTGTCCGCGATGATGTCGGTCACCGAGGGTGAGACCCAGTACCCGTTGGAGGTGGTGGAGCTGGAGGGCGGCGAGACGTTCGACGTCTGCGGCCTCCGCATAACCGCCTACGCCACGTCCCACGGAACACCGTCCGTCGGGTTCACCGTGAGGGAGCCGGACCGCCCCGGGAGGCCGGACCGCGCGAGGGCGCTGGAACTGGGTGTGCATGACGGTCCGGAGATGGCCCTCCTCAAGGCGGGCGAGACCGTCAACGGGGTCAGTCCGTCGGAGGTCGTGGGCCCCCCGACACCGGGTGCATCGGTGTCGTACACGGGGGACACCGTCCCGTGTCCGGGGATAGTGGAGGCGTCCGCGGGCGTGGACGTGCTGATCCACGAGTCCACCTACATGTCGTCCGAATCCGAGATGGCCGCGGACCACTTCCACTCCACCGCCTCCCAGGCGGCTGTGGCCGCCCGCGAGGCCGGTGTCAGGTGCCTGATGCTGACCCACGTGAGCAACAGGTACGACGACCGTTCGCTGGTGGAGGCGGAGGCGAGGGAGCACTTCCCCGAGGTGGTCGCCGTGGAGGACATGGACCTGTTCGAGATAACGTCCCGTGGGGTCCGCAGGGCTTCCAGATGAGGTTCGTCCATTGACGTTCGACCCTTCATCCATCCACACCATTTATTAAGAGGAAAACCATCTTTCACAATAGATATAGGAGCACCTATCATGGCTAAGAACATTTACGTAGAGGGTCTCAACGAGATCCCCGTCCCCATGAAGAGAGTCGAGATCGTCGAGAGGAAAGGAATCGGACACCCTGACAGTGTTTCCGACGCCCTCGCGGAGGAGGTCAGCAAGGCACTCTGCAGGATGTACAAGAAGGAGGTCGGACACGTCCTCCACCACAACACCGACGAGACCCAGATCGCCGCAGGACAGGCAGCGCCCAGGTTCGGCGGAGGTTCCGTCATCGACCCCACCTACATCCTCCTCGTGGGCCGTGCGACGACCCACATCGGAGAGGGAAAGGACCTCAAGTCCCTCCCCTGCACACCCGTCGCACTCAAAGCCGCACGCGACTACCTCAGGGCCACATTCCCCAACCTCGATGTCGACTCGGACATCATCCTCGATGCCAAGCTCGGCATGGGATCCGACGACCTCACCGGAGTGTACAAGGCATCCGGACACCTCGCCAACGACACATCCTTCGGTGTGGGTTACGCTCCTTACTCCATCACCGATTCCGTCGTCCTCAAGACCGAGGAGTACGTCAACGGTGCCATGAAGAAGGACCTCCCCGAGACCGGACAGGACGTCAAGGTCATGGCCTCCAGGGTCGGAGAGGATCTCACCGTCACCATCGCATGCGCCATGGTGGACAAGTACGTCCCCGACGCCGGCCACTACAGGTCCGTCGTCGAGCAGATGTACGACAAGGTCTACGACAACGCCCTCAAGGTCATCGGCGACGAGAAGATCAACTTCAAGCTCGAGATCAACACCGGTGACGACTACGACCGCGGCGTGTACTACCTCACCTGCACCGGACTCTCCCAGGAGATGGGTGACGACGGTTCCGTCGGAAGGGGTAACAGGTGCAACGGACTGATCACACCCTACAGGCCCATGTCCATGGAGGCGACATCAGGTAAGAACCCCATCACGCACATCGGCAAGATCTACAACGTCATGTCCAAGCTCATCGCGGACGATGTCGCGAAGAAGGTCACCAGCGATGCCGAGATCAGGGTCAGGTTGCTCTCCCAGATCGGTAAGCCCGTCTCCGAGCCCCTCAACGCATCCATCCAGATCGTCCTCCCCGACGCGGAGAACGACCCCAACCTCCCCAAGTGGAGGTCCGAGGCCGAGTCCATCGCCGAGGAGTGGCTCGACAACGTCGACAAGGTCTCCGATATGATCATCGAAGGCAAGGTCAGGACGTTCTGATCTGGACGTATCGGACACACATTACATTCCCGAACCGTACACCGCCGTACGGTTCGGGAAAAACCTTAATAAACCGTTTTCCGCTAATCGTAGCCAAGCGGATGGGATTACCATGAAGATCATCGATGAGCCACAGTTCGGACCTATGTTCAGGTTCAATGACGCCAATGTTTACTGGTCACTTCACATCCTGTCCGACGGCAGGCGCATGGGTCGCAAGAGACTGGCCGAGGAGGTCGGTGTCGGCGAGGGCAGCATGCGCAGGATCATCGACACCCTGAAGGAGTGGGACTTCATCAACATCAAGCAGACCGGCATCACCATCACCAAGGCCGGTCTCTCGTTCCTCGAGCAGATACCCATGAGGCCCGTGGACATCCACATCGAGGAGTCCGTGGAGGGGGAGTACCAGCAGGGCGTCCTCGTCCTCGGCGGTGTCGGCAAGGTCGTCAACGGCATGGAGCAGAGGGACGCCGGCATCAAGGTCGGAGCGGAGGGCTGCACGACCATCGTCATCCGCGATGGGAACCTCATGATCCCCCCGGACTGGAACCTGGACGAGAAGGACCCCGAGCTCGCCTACAGGATCCGCAAGGACATAGGCCTCACCGAGAACGACGCCCTGATCATCGGCGGCAGCGACACCAAGACCTCCGCCATCGAGGCGGCGGTCACAGCGGCCCTTGCGATGTTCTGATGCAAAACCGATATTAACCCGCCCGGTCCATCACACGGTATGCGTCATCTTCTCAGCTACTCCGTGTACCAGGACATGGGCTTCTTCGGAGACGATGTGCAGGGGACCCTGTCCTCCGTGGGTTGCGACGGTCTGGAGCTCCTGACGTCCACATCCCCCGTGGATCCGGTCTACATCCCCCACACCGTGTCCGTCCACCTGCCGTACGCGACGGACTGGATGGCCGCGTGGCAGGGCAGGGCGTACGATATGGATCCCGAGAGCGCGGTCCACATAATGTACGGGAGGAACAGGGAGGAGGTCGTGTCCAACCTGGTCCGTATGATGGAGGTGGCCGCACCGCTGTCCCCCGTACACGGGGTGCTGCACGCATCCAACGCCGACCTGCCGGAGATCATGATGCGCAGATACACACGCGACTGCAGAGAGGTTCTGCGCGAGTTCTCGGAGATGGTCAACACGGCGGTGTCGATGCTCCCGGGAGGGGAGCCCCCGTTCAGACTGCTCTTCGAGAACCTTTGGTGGCCGGGCCTGAGGCTGCTCGACGAGTCGGACTACAGGTACCTCGGATCCCGCATAGAGTTCGACAACTGGGGGGTGTGCCTCGACACCGGGCACATGATGAACTGCATCCCGGACATCCGCACCGAGGCCGAAGGCATAGATGCCGTGATGGATGTCGTGACCGGTTACGGCGACGACCTCGTCGATCGCGTGCATGCGGTCCACTTCCACTACAGCGCATCGGGGGAGTACAGGGCGACGTTCGAGGAGAGGCCGATGGACCTGCCGCCCCTCGACTTCGTGTCGGAGGCGTACGGCCACGTGTGCACACTGGACCAGCACATGCCGTTCACGGATCCCAGGTGCGCGGAGATACTCGATGTCCTGCGTCCGGACACGGTGGTCCACGAGATGCCCGGTTCCGTCGACGGTCCGCTCGAGGACTTCGGGCGCCAACGTGCACTCCTGCCGCCGTGAACGGTATCAAGACGCTGTCCGCGGTTCTGCCAACCTTTTTTATATTACCTCTATAATCGGTAGCACCAGAGGAATTCAAATGGCACGTTTCAAAGAGGCTGAGCACAGGCTCCTTGACAAGACTGTATGCATGAACTGCTACGCCACCAACCCCAAGAAGGCGAGCAGGTGCAGGAAGTGCGGATACAGCAACCTCAGGCCCAAGGCCAAAGAGAGCAGGAAGCAGTAAATCTGCTTCACAACATTGATTTTTACGGCCGGCCATCGGCCGGTTTTATTCAGGCGATAGCTACGGCTATGGTCGGGGTCCGGTCCCCGGCCACAGCCCGCCACCGCTACAATAAATAACCCGCAACCCCTAGGCCGACCATCGGAGCGGACACAATGAAGGTTCTCATCGTCGATGACAACGTCGCCGTCCAGGGGATCCTGAGGGACATCCTGGAGGAGGAGGGGCACGACATCCATGTCGCCAGCAGTGTCGACGAGGCCGTGTCCGATCTGGAGGGTTCCCATCCGGACATCGTCATGTTGGACACATGGGTCGGCGACGAGGACGGGATGCGTCTCATATCGCGTGCCCACGAGGTCGACGAGGACATGGTCCTCAACGTCATCCTGATCAAGAGCGCCAGTGAGCAGGTGCCCAAGGACAACCCCTACATCAAAGGGTACCTGGACAAGCCGTTCATGACGGCCGACGTCCTCACGGTCCTGAGGGAGACCCGTGACAGGATAGAGGACGCACACCCCGTATCCGTATCCAAGAAGAGGCGCGGACCCCTCCTGAGGAAGAGGAAGGTCGAGAGGATACCGGTCCCGTCTACCAACATCATGGACGAGACGGTCCGCTTCGGGACGTCGTACGTGATGTTCGAGGCCGCACCGGACGCCGTCTACAGGTTCGCGGGTCTTTTCAACCCCACCGCATACGACGTGCTGATAATCACATCCGACAAGGTCAAGGCCGTGAGGCAGAGGTTCGAGTCCGAGAGGATCGAGGTGGTGTCCATGACCGCCACCCACAAGGCGGGTGCGATGGACATACTCAACCTGGGGTCCCTGGTGGCCCTGGTCAGGGGGTTCGTGTCCGGTCACGACCGTCCCGTCGTGGTCATCGACAACTTCTCGACCCTGGTCGAGGCCAACGGTCTGAACAAGGTCCTCGTCATGCTCCACGAGCTGACCGGGGACCGCACGAGGGAGACGACGTTCGTGGCGTCGGTGGACCCCTCCATCCTCACGGACAAGGACCGCAACATAATACTACACGAGATGAAACAGTTCAATTTCAGGAAATGAGGAGTTAAAATGCAGATAGAGAAGGTTTGGGCAAGAGAGGTTCTGGATTCCAGGGGAAACCCCACTGTCGAGGCGGAGGTCACCGTGGCCGGCCACAGGATCAGCGCGATCGCACCCTCCGGTGCATCCACCGGTACATGGGAGGCGCACGAGCTCCGCGACGGCGGCGACAGGTACAGCGGCAAGGGGGTGCTCAAGGCGGTCGAGAACGTCCGCGGCGAGATCGCGAAGAGGCTCGTCGGGATGGACCCCACGGACCAGAGGGCTGTCGACGAGGCCATGATCGAGCTCGACGGCACGGAGAACAAGACCAGGCTCGGCGGCAACGCCACCGTTGCCGTGTCCCTCGCCGTCGCCAAGGCGGGTGCCATGTGCAACAACATCCCCGTCTACGAGCACATCGGAGGCGACCACGTGACCCTTCCCGTCCCCATGCTCAACATCATCAACGGCGGGAAGCACGCAGGTGGCAACCTGAAGATCCAGGAGTGCATGATCATCCCCGCAGGGGCGAAGAGCTTCTCCGAGTGCCTCAGGATGTCCACCGAGGTCTACATGCACCTCAAGACCATCCTGAAGGACAGGTACGGCGTGGGAGCCATCAACATCGGCGACGAGGGAGGTTTCGCACCCCCGCTCGACACCGTTGACGAGGCCCTCAGCACGATCGTCGCCGCCATCTCCGATGCCGGTTACGTCCCAGGGAGGGACGTCTACCTCGCGATGGACGCGGCGTCCTCCGAGTTCTTCGAGGACGGCGTCTACAACGTGGACGGCATGAGGCTCTCCGCGGGGGAGCTGGCGGACCACTACGTCGAGCTCACCAGGAACCACCCCCTCATCAGCATCGAGGACCCGTTCTTCGAGGACGACTTCGAGACCACCGCCGAGCTCACCAGGAAGGTGGGCGACAGGGTGCAGATCGTCGGTGACGACCTCTTCGTCACCAACACGAAGCGCCTCGCCCGCGGTATCGACGAGGGAGCCGCCAACGCGCTCCTCCTCAAGGTCAACCAGATCGGAACCGTCACCGAATCCGGAGACGCCGCCCAGATGAGCTTCGACAACGGCTACAACGTCGTCGTCTCCCACAGGTCCGGCGAGTCCGAGGACACGACCATCGCGGACCTCTCCGTCGGATGGGGATCCGGCGAGATCAAGACCGGTGCCCCCGCACGCGGTGAGAGGACCGCCAAGTACAACCGCCTCCTCAGGATAGAGGAGGAGCTCGGATCCAGGGCAGTGTACCCCGGAGTGAGCAAGTTCCGCATCTGAGATGGTATCCATGGGCGGCCTCTTCAACGCCAGCGAGAAGGAGATACGTGACGGGTACACGATGGACGTGTACTTCGAGCGCACCAAGCGCATCCTGGAGAACCGCGGCCTCGCCGGTGTCCCCGTGTGGGCGGAGTTCACGGGCAGCTCCCTCCCCAGGGGATGGGACTGGGCCGTGTTCTGCGGTCTGCAGGAGGTGCTCAACCTCCTGGAGGGCAGCGACGTGTCCATCTACTCCGTCCCCGAGGGGACGGTCTTCAGGCCCAGGACGGACAACTCCGTCAGGGTCCCCCTGATGAACTTCCACGGGCCTTACACGGGGTTCGGGGAGATGGAGACGGCCATCCTCGGCATGATCTGCCAGCCGTCCGGTATCGCGACGGCGGCGGCACGCACGAAGATCGCAGCTAAGTGGAAGACGGTCCTCGCGTTCGGAAACAGGAGGATGCACCCCGCCATATCCGGTGTGATCGACAGGTCCGCGTACATAGGCGGTTGCGACGCCGTCTCGTCACGCATGGGAGGGGACATAACCGACACCGTCCCGGTGGGGACCGTCCCCCATGCCCTGATGCTCATGATGGGCAGCAACGACTCGGCCTTCAGGGCGTTCGACGAGATCATCGAACCCGAGGTCCCGCGCATGATGCTCATAGACACGTTCTCCGACGAGCGCACCGCCGCCCTGGACGCGTGCAGGTCCGTGAAGGACCTCAAGGGCGTCAGGCTCGACACCCCCGGATCCAGGAGGGGCAACTTCAAGGAGCTCATCAACGAGGTCCGCTGGGAGCTGGACATGTACGGCTACACCGATGTGGACATCATCGTCTCCGGCGGCCTGGACGAGACGTCCGTGGCCAAGATCGCCGACACCTGCGTGGCGGCGTTCGGCGTCGGCACGTCCATAAGCAACGCACCAACCCTGGACCTCTCGATGGACATCGTCGAGAAGGACGGCACGCCCATCTCCAAGCGCGGTAAGTTCGGAGGCAGGAAGTTCACCTACCGCTGCCCCCACTGCTTCAACATGGGCGTGTCCCTCAGGCCCGACGACGAGATCCGCTGCTCGTGCGGTTCCGTCATGGACATGATCGAGGTGCCCGTGATGATCGACGGCAGGAAGGTCCTTCCGGACCGCACGCCGTCCGAGATCCGCGACAGCGTCATGGCGCAGGTCAGACAGATTTCGGAGCTCGGGAGCGAGTAATACAGATATTTAAACATTTTTATCTGAAAACATCCAAAGGGTCCCCGTGCTGGACACATCCGGACACTCCGCGGGGACCCGCAAATCCCGCCTGTGACAAGGCTTATATTGTCCATCATCATAGAGGTGGATGCAGGTGCGATGGCACGAAAACCGGATGTTTTCATCGTTTCCGCACCTGAAGGATAGGGAAGTGTGTTGATGGAAGAATACCGCGATGATAGCGTCAGCTACGCGTCATGTCATAACCATCTGAGGAAGTTGGACTCGATTACGTCCGATCTGATGATGAGTGTGTACTGTGACTGCGGACGTATCGTGGTGCTCGATCGTTCCGAGATGAGGGTCAAACTGGATCTCGGAAAGGACCTCCAGTGCATGGAGTGCCGCAACGCCCGTATCTCCGGGGAGATCGACGCGATGAACAGGCACTTCGACAGGATCCCCGAAACCGACGGTTGCCTCTTCTGACCTCGGGTTCACTCTAAGAAACTTAGACCGTAACACCGGTATTGATAAAGGTGTTACCGATTCACTCCGACTCGGGAGCCTTCTTCTCGGTCTTCTTGGCACGCCCTGACTTCTTCCTTCCGGGGCAGTCCGGGCTGATGCACTCCTCCATGTTGCCCATGGATATCATCGGTGCCTTGCAGATCGTGCATGCCCTCCCGGTGGACGTTATGCTGCCGCGGGGTCTGAGCGGGTAGGTCTGGGTGCAGGCGGGCCACGTGGAGCATCCGGCGAACCTCCTGCCCGCCTTGGAGAACATTATGCGTATGCGTCCGTTCTCGCATGTGGGGCAGGCCCCGAGATCGTTCCTCTCGGTGTTGCTGGTGCACTTCGGGTCGATGCACTGCACCGACGGCGGGTTGCCCTTCCTGATTATCCTGAGCTGGGGGAGTCCGCACACCTCGCAGGTGGTGTCCATCGTCTGGACGAGGGCGCCCCTGGGCATGGGGTATGCGCGTGTGCAGTCCGGGTACCCGTCGCAACCGATGAAGTTGCCGTTCTTGGACCTCTTGACCGTCATGTTGTTCCCGCATGTGGGACAGACGCCGATGTGCTGCTGCGAGTGGAGGGCGCTCTTGATCTCCTGTCCGATCTCGTCGGACTCCTCGTCGATCTTGCGTGCCACCTCGTAGAGCATGTCCTGTGATTCCCTGACGACGGAGTCGAGTGTGCTCTCCCCGTCCGTGATCTTGAGCATGTCCGCCTCCAGTTTGGCGGTCATGTCGGGTTCGGTGATGCCTCCTCCGTGCTTCTCCAGCGACTTGGTGAGGGCTATACCGCTGGGGGTGGGTATCATGTAGTTGCCCTGGACGTAGTTCCTGGAGAACAGCTTGCCTATGATGTCGTGCCTGGTACTCTTGGTACCCAGCTGCAGCCTGTCCATCTCCTGGATGAGCGAACCCTGGTTGTAGCGGTAGGGTGGTTTCGTCTCGGATTCGGTGACGGACATGGAGCGGATGTCGACCGTGTCGCCGACCTTCATGGTCGGGAGCCTGGAGTCGGAAGACTTGAGGTACTTCTTGTAGTACTTCTTCCAACCCTGCTTCTTGAGGACGTATCCCTCCGAGAAGAACTTCTCACCCTCGACCTCTATGGTGCACTTGGTGATCTCCGCCTCGGCGTTCGGTCCGACGGTGGCGAGGAACCTCCTGACGATCAGCTCGTACAGCTTCCACTTGTCGCCCTTCATCTTGTCGGAGGATGCCCCCGCGGTCGGGTATATGGGCGGATGGTCCGTGGTCCTCCTCTTCCCCTTGGATGGTACGATCTTCTCCTGGGACAGGATCTCCTCGACCTCCCCCTTGAACTCGGTGTCCTTGAGCTTGTCCAGGACGGACCTGAGGCTGAGGCTCTTGGGGTACTCGGTGTTCTCGGTACGGGGGTAGGATATGTATCCACCGGTGTAGAGGTCCTCGGCGAGCTTCATCGCCACGGTGGGCGGGATGCCGATCTTGTTGGCCTCCACCTGCATCTGCGTGGTGTCGAAGGGCGCGGGTCTGTACTCCTCCTTCATGGAGACCTCGTACTCGGTGACGGTTCCCTCGGTGGCGTCGCTGACGACCGAGAGGACGGCCTCCGCCTCGTCCTTGTCCCAGAACGGGTTGGCCTCGTGCTCGCCCTTGAAAGCGAGCATGCCGAACTTCCCGACGATGTTCCAGAAGGGGACCGGTACGAAGTTCTCGATCTCCTCGTGCCTGTCCACCAGGAGCTTGAGCGTGGGGCTCTGGACCCTCCCGACGGACATGAAGTTCTTGCCGACCTGTCCGGATGAGAGCGAGATGAGCCTGGTGAGGACCGCACCCCATGAGAGGTCCACTATCTGACGGGCCTCGGCCGCATCGGCGAGGTTCTTGTCGGGGTCGGCCAGGTTGGCGAACGCCGCCTCGACCTCGCCCTTGGTGAGGGCGCTGAACTTGGCCCTCCTGACGATGCTCATGTCGGCTCCGATCTCCCTGACCGTCTCCATGCCGATGAGCTCCCCCTCCCTGTCGTAGTCGGTCGCGATGATGATCTCGTGGGACTGTGCCGCGAGCTCCCTGATCATGTTGAGGATGGACTTCACACGCACCGTCTTGATCTGGGGTGCGTAGACGAGCTCGACCGGGGACGTGCTGCTCCAGTCGTTGTACTCCTTGGGGTAGTCCAGCTCGATGATGTGTCCCCTGAGGCTGACGACGTTGTACTCGTCGCCCCCTGACTCGAACGAGATGACCGTCACACCACCGCTGGTGGTGGATTGCGATTTACCGTCAGAGAGGATCGTGGATATCCTCCTGGCTGCATTGGCCTTCTCGGTTATGATCAGTTTCCTCATCGGTTTCGAGGACACGATGCACATTGATTAATGTTTTCTTCAGAAGGTGGGCCGAAGCGGATGTCCAGCATCATGGATGGAACATATATCCATACACAATCCAACGTTGGCAGGTTTTATCATGGGGTCCCGGCTCACCCGCACATGGACGACGGTTCCCTGTTGACTTTCCTTCAACGCATCCCCGGTGTGATAGACGCGGCATGGGTGCCGGCCGACCTCCTGGAGGAGGCCGTGTCGACGGAGCGGTCGCGCAGGACCGTGTCGTTCGGGATGCGTCTGGAGTGCAGGGGTCTTGACAGCTGCCTGTCCTCGGGGAGGGTCGCGGCGATGTTCTGCGATTCGGATTTCACCCGTCCGTCTGATGTCACGATGTACATGGTGGACGACGAGGGCACCGTGATCGGCCACGACGTCCCCGAGAGCCTCATCGACATGTACTCGTCCAGGGACGACGTGATGTGGCTCTGCCAGGGGTTCGTATTGTATCCCTCGCTGATCGGGTACGGTGATGCGAGGATGGTGATGGGGTCGACCCCGTTCGAGCCGGAGGGCCTGCCGGACGGTGTCGAACTGGAGATGTACTACCCGTCGGTGTCGACCGCCATGCTGATCAACGAGCGCATGGGCGTGAGCGGCGACGGGATGGCCACGGTGATGGTGGCGGTCCGCACTGCTGGTTCAGTGCCTGTGCCCGATGTGGTGGAGGTTGCCGGTGGAGGGCGCGGCCATGGTGAGCCTTCCCCTGAGGACGCCCTTTATCGATGTCACCTCGTTGGCGAACGTCTTGAGCTCTCCGAGGGGCCCCTCGCATATGAGGATCTCCATGCACCTGTCGTGGTCCAGGTGGACATGGACCGATGTCTTGACCATATGGCCGTGAGCATGCTGTATGTCCGTCAGCTTCTCCCCGACCGAGCTCATCGTGTGGTCGTAGATCATGACCACCGTGCCGACCATCCACTCGTCGTCGTTCTTCCACTCGTTCTCGGCGAGGGAGTCGCGGACGAGGTCGCGTATCGCCTCGGATCTGCTGACGTACCCCTTCTTGGCTATGGAAGCATCGAACTCCCTGAGAAGATCCGGTTCGAGGGATACGCCGATGCGTGTGACACCATCCATGGGGTACCGTACGCACGGACAGGACTTTAATGTTGGCTACGGCGTCCATCCACGGGCCCCGGGTGCGACGTATGTCGAACCATGGGTGACGTTTATAACGGCATCCTGTGATACTCACCGCATGTCTGTGAACTCTGAGAATCTCGAGCGCGCGATAGTATCCGCGATCAGGAACAGCGTCGAGGACCAGGACATCGCCGTGGCCTTCTCCGGAGGTCTCGATTCCGGTCTCGTCGCGGCGATCGCGAAGGATTACGCCAGGTCCGTGACCCTGTACACATCCGGTAAGGACCAGTCCTACGACGTGGTCATGGCGCACGACATGTCCGAGAGGCTCGGTCTCCCCTGGCTCCACATCCCGATCACCGAGGACAACATCGAGGCCAGGCTCAGGGAGATGATCTCCATCACCGGTACCTCCAGTCCGCTCACACTCTCGTTCGAGCTCCCGCTGTTCTTCGTGTGCAGGACCGTCCACGAGAAGCTGATCATAGGCGGTCAGGGTTCCGACGAGCTCTTCGCCGGCTACTCCAAGTACGTCGGCATGGCGGACGACGAGCTCTCCAGGGCGATGAAGTCCGACATGGGGAAGCTGATCACATCCACCATCCCCCACGAGACCAAGGTCGCCGACCACTTCGGAAAGAAGCTCCTGTACCCCTACCTCGACCCCCTCGTCACCATGCAGGTCAACGCCATGGACCTCGAGGATCTGAAGCCCGTCGACGCGGACTCCAGGAAGATGCTCCTCAAGCAGGTCGCCAGGAACCTCGGGTACCCGTTCATCGCGGACAAGAGGAAGAAGGCCGCGCAGTACGGGTCCGGAACCATGGACCTCGTCCGCGACGTGGCCAAGTCCAAGGGCATGACCTACTCCGAGCTCGTCGACTCCATTTACAGGGAGATCTTCGACTGAGCGATGTAAACCATGTACATCGTCGCGGGGTCCAGGTCCGTGAGCTCGTAGAGCATCCTGGTCCCCACGACATCCTCAACCTCGTTGAGGTAGACGCACCCGTCCCCGAACACGAAGTCCACGCCGACGAAGTCCGGCAGGAGCTCGGGGACGATCCTTCTGACGATGTCGAGGGCCTCCGGCGGGGGCTCCACGACCTCCGCCCTGCCCCCCAGTCCGTGGTTCGCACGGAAGTCCGTGTCGCTCGAGCGCATCACGGAGCACAGGGGCCTCCCACCCAGGACGTAGACCCTGAGGTCCCTCCCCCCGACCGGGGCCATGCTCTGCACCAGCGGTGACGGGACGGTCCCGCACAGAGCTTCCACCGCATCGGGGGTGTCGGCCATGTGGACGTCGGTGCCGCCGTGCCCCGTGCGGGACTTGACGACCCAGGGCGGACCGGGCGGAAGAGGCTCCCCCGGGAGGGAGTACGGCAGGTACGGTATCCCGAGCATGCGTGCGAGTCCGTAGGTCGCCGCCTTGTCGTTGCAGACCCTGGACACCGAGGGGCGGTTGAACACGGTCGAACCGCAGTCCTCCAGGAGGGACGTCAGGGAATGGTCCCTGGTGCGTGCGACGACCACGTCGGGGGCGTCGTACGGGTCCACGGAGTCGGTGGTGACCACCTCGCAGTCCATCCCCAGGGAGTCCCCGGCCGATGCCAGGCGGTCGGCGAAGAAGCGGTTGACCTCCAGGTCGGCGCGGTCGTACAGGATCCAGCACGTGGGACGGCTCAACCGATCACATCCAGGATGTGTGCGAGTATTAGGTCCGACACGTCGATGCCGGTGCAGTCCCGGAGGTTGCGGATGTGGGCGTTGGAGTTCACCTCGCAGACCACCGGTCCGTCGTCCGTCGCGATGATGTCCACCCCGGCGAAGTCTGCACCGACGCACCCGCATGCGGAGATGGCCAGTTCGGACTCCTCCTCCGTCGCGTCGTGGACGTGCATGCGCCCTCCGATGGTGCAGTTGGACCTGAAGTCCCCCGGGGGACCGGTGCGCAGGACCGACGCCACCACCTCCCCGCCGACGACCTCCACCCTGATGTCCGTGGAGCCGCAGTCGATGTACTCCTGGAGGATGCGCGGGCGGTGGTCGCGGAGGAGCGACCTGAGGGACGCCATGTCGTCGACCAGGTGCACCTGCTGTCCGAATGACCCGAAGCAGTCCTTGACGACCAGGGGGAACCCGAGGGTCCCGACCACGTCGTCGAGGAAGCCCGTGTCGGAGTAACCGATCCCCTCGAACGTCTGGGGGCAGGAGACCGTCCTGGGCATGGGGATCCCGGCACCGGCCAGTGCCAGATGGGTCAGCGACTTGTCGTCGCACACACGTATGCACTCCGAGGAGTTGAACACGGGTAGTCCGCACAGCTCGAGGTTGCGTGCGCAGCGGTGGTCCTTGTCCCAGAACAGCACGAAGTCGGCATCGCCCAGGATGCCGTGGACGGCGGCCCCGTCGCCGATCGGGACCGCCAACCCGGTGTTGCGGACCACGCGCATCCCGATCCCCATGCGCTCCGCCGCGGCGGAGACCATCCGCACAGGCTCCATGAACTTGTCCCCGGTGAGGAACCCGTTGGTGACGATCACACCGTTCATGCGGGGGACTGCAAGTGAAGAAATTTAAAGAGTATCATCCATGACAACGTCCGGAGATTGGATTGGATCCCGATGGGAGTTTGACCTGGCTAGACGGCCTCTCGAGGAGGGGCGTGAGACTGGGTCTCGGTAACATGGTGGAGTTGTTGGGTCGCCTCGGCGACCCCCATGATGGTATGAGGTTCGTGCACGTCGCCGGTACGGACGGCAAGGGTTCCGTCTGCGCTATGGTCGAATCGATCCTAAGGGCGTCCGGGTTCCGTGTAGGGGCCTTCACCTCGCCCTTCATAATGCGTGTCAACGAGTGCATAAGGCTGGACGGAGAGGACGTCCTGGACGACGACCTCTCGGGTGTCGTCTCGATGGTCAGGCCCCATGTCGAGGACATGGAGGCCGACGGCATGGAGTGCACGTACTTCGAGGTCCTCACGGCCGTCGCACTGCTGTACTTCAGGCTCGTCGCGGCGGAGATCGCCGTTGTCGAGGTCGGTATGGGTGGCAGGTTGGACTCAACCAACGTCGTGGTCCCGGAGGTGTCCGTGATCAACGACGTCAGCATGGAGCACAGGGGCCACCTGGGGGACACGATCCAGGAGATAGCGCTGCAGAAGGCGGGCATAATGAAACCCGGCGTCCCATGCGTGACATCCAACGACGGACCTGTCCTGGAGGTGCTCATGCGCCATGCGGAGGAGATCGGATCCCCCCTGGTGCAGATATCGGCCAGGGAGGTGGAGGTCGTGGACAGCAAACCGGATTCCGTGGACATGCTGTACCGCGGCGAGCTGTACACGGTCGGCCTCCCGGGGAGGCACCAGGCGAAGAACGCCGCGCTCGCCATCGCGGCGGTGTCGCTGCTACCGGATTACGTGGACCGCATAGTGCCGCACATCGCGGAGGGTCTGGAGGACGTCTCGTGGCCGTGCAGGATGCAGAAGGTAATGGGGATGCCGCTGGTGGTGGACGCCACCCACACGGTGTCCGGCGCCGAGTGCCTCCGCAGGGACGTGGAGGAGATCTACGGCCGCGTGGTCCTGGTCCTGGCGATGCTGGACGACAAGGACCTGGACGGCGTGTCCGGGATACTGGCCCCGATGGCCGACACGGTGTTCGTGACCCAGCCGGATTCGCCCAGGGCGGCGACGGCGGAGGCGCTGGCGGAGATCATGTCCGCGCACCACGGCGACGTGAGGGCCCGCGGGACCGTCGCGGAGGCGGTGGAGGACGCGTTGGAGGCACGCGGCGAGTCGATGGTCCTGGTGACCGGTTCTTTCCGCACGGCGGAGGATGTTCTGAGATGGCTTCAGACGAGATCTGCGTGATACTCGACAGGCTCTCCGGGGAGTACGACAAGGGGGCGTACCCCGGACGCAACTCCGAGGGCCTGAACCCCGAGTGGCCGTGCGATCCGTTCCACGTCCTGATGGCGACCATACTGTCGCAGCGCACCCGCGACGACAACACCAGGAGGGCGTCCGACAACCTCTTCCACGCCTACGGGACCCTGGAGGCGATAGCCGATGCGGACCCGGACCACGTGGCGGAGCTGGTCAGGCCGGCCGGGTTCCCCAAGCAGAAGGGGAGGGCGATCGTCGACTGCTGCAGGATCCTCCGTGACGAGTACGGCGGGGAGGTCCCGTCCGAGACGGAGGAGCTGCTGAAGCTCCCCATGGTCGGGAGGAAGACCGCGGCGTGCGTCAGGTCGTACGCCATGGACATACCGTCCGTATGCGTGGACACGCATGTCCACAGGATCGCGAACCTGATGGGGCTGGTCGACACCACGACGCCCGAGGCGACGGAGTTCGCACTCATGGCGATCACGCCCGAGGAGCGCTGGTCCGACATCAACCGCTACATGGTCCGCCACGGCCAGGTGGTCTGCCTGCCCAACCGCCAGCGCTGCGGGGAGTGCGTCGTGCGCGAACTGTGCGAATACGGCCTCACCCACCGATCGTCCGGGACCGGGCCGGGCATAGTGCATTAAATCCGCATAGCCGATACACCCGTGATGCACGAGGTATCGGTGGTAGCAAGTCTTGTGGACGCTGTGATAGCGGAGCTCGGAAAGTACAACGTGACCAGGGTCAACAGCGTGACCGCGGTCATAGGGCGCCTGACGAATCTCGGCGAGGAGCAGATGAAGTTCGCGTACGAGATCGTGACGCGCGACACGATCCTCGAGGGGTCCGAGCTCATCGTGGAGGAGGAGCCGATCGAGCTCCTCTGCGGTTCCTGCGGTTTCGAGGGACCGGCCACCATCCTGACCGATCCGGATTTCACGTCCCACTCGGTCCCGATACTGGCGTGCCCCTCATGCGGGGGTGCCGTGACCGTGACCAGCGGACAGTCGTGCAGGATTAGGTGCATGGATATCGAGGAGGCCGAATGATGTACAAGTACAGGGACGAGGGAACCGCCAGGAAGATCCTGGACGGAATCAGGGCGATGGACGTCGATGTCAAGTTCATGCACATCTGCGGGACCCATCAGGACACCATCGTGAGGTTCGGCCTCGAGGAGATGCTCAACGAGGTCGGTGTGGAGATCGCGCAGGGGCCGGGTTGTCCGGTGTGCGTCACCACCAGCAGGGAGGTGGCGGATGCGATCACCCTCGCCAGGAACGGCGTGACAGTCACCGCGTTCGGCGACATGATGAGGGTCCCCACAACCATCGGTTCGCTGTTCTCCGCCAAGGCTGACGGAGCCGACGTCAGGATCGTCTACTCCATAGACGATGCGGTGCAGATGGCCCGCGAGCAGCCCGACAAACCCCTCGTGTTCGTGGGCGTGGGGTTCGAGACGACCGCGCCGTCCACATGCGTCCCCCTGCACAGGGACGACTGCCCCGAGAACTTCAGCGTCTACAGCTGCCACAGGATATGTCCCCCCGTGCTCGAGACCATATTCAGCCTCGGGGAGATGAGGCTGGACGGTATAATCCAGCCCGGACACGTGGCGGTCATCACGGGTACGGGTATGTTCGAGGAGTTCTGCAGGGCGCACACCGTGCCCCAGGTGATCTCCGGGTTCGAGCCCCTGGACATCCTGATGTCATGCTACATGCTCTGCAAGCAGATCAAGGAGGGTCGCGCGGAGGTCGAGAACGAGTACACGAGGCTGGTCAGGCCGGAGGGCAACCCCAAGGCCATGCAGCTCATGGCGGAAACGTTCGAGGCCGTCGACCGTTCCTGGAGGGGATTCCCCGTGATCCCCAAGAGCGCACTCGCGCTCAGACCCGAGTTCGCCGCCCACGACGCCACCAAGGTGCACGAGGACATCCTGGCGACCACCCCCCACGTGGAGGACGAGGCCAGCGGATGCAGGTGCGGGGACGTCCTCAGGGGGCTCATAAAGTCCGAGCAGTGCCCGCTGTTCGGGAAGGTGTGCAAGCCCATGAACCCGATGGGACCGTGCATGGTCTCGGCGGAGGGCAACTGCAGCATCGCATACAGACTGGGCGCAAAGAGGTTGTGACATGACGAAACTCATGACGGAGACCGTCCTCAAGAAACGCATACTGATAGTCACCAACGATTCCACCGTGTTCACCGCGAAGCACAGGCTCCTGTCCGCGTTCGAGATGTTCGAGGGTCGCATGACCGAGGTCAAGAACCTTGTCGCACGCCTGGACACCGCGGTGGACGGGAACGGGGCCAAGCTCTGCGACGTGTCCTTCGGGATCATCACCGCCAGGTACGGCTTCGTCCCGGCCAACTACATGATCACCGGCTACGACGAGGTCATGGAGTGCAGGGAGGACTACGAGAGGGTCCAGGCCGAGAAGCAGTTCGTCGAGCAGGTGTCCTACCTGACCCAGCCCTTCGAGAAGGTCGTGTTCTGCATGCCCAAGGACATGTTCGCCATGTTCCTGGAGGCGGACCTCATACGCGACGGCGTCCTCATCGCCGTCACCAGTCCCGATTTCAAGGAGGAGTGCGAGTCCAGGGGTTGGACGTTCCTCGAGAGGCGCGGGGCACGTGTCGGCAAGGAGAACGCCGACGAGATCGAGAGGATAATCAGGGAGCTCTGCGCCTGAGGCGCAGCAGCTCCGCTTTCTCATCATCCGGGATCCTGCGGGACTCCCGGATCTTCCTTATCGTCAGGTTCTGGGTCTGGTCGCAGAACCTCCCGGACTCCAGTGCGGCCACCACCAGGTCACCGTGGTCCACATACAGCACCGATGCCGCCCATGCCGCACCCATCCTGTAGTAGTATCCCGGGTTGTCGTGGGACATCAGGTCCTCCAGGAGGAGCCCCGCATGGTGCCTGTCCCTGTAATGGTCCATCCTCATGATGACGGAGACCCTCATCGGATACTCACTGTCGGAGCCCATCAGGGACGAGAACGCGTCCCAGACCACGTCCGAATCCTCCGGACGGAACTTCCACGACGAGCAGAACGAGTCGCACGTGGCCCAGTTGTCGACATACCGGAGGAAATCCATCGAGAGGCGGATGCGCTCGTCCGTGTCCATGGGTGCGGTGGCGATGACGATCCCCCTGAGCATCTCCTCCTCGAAGTTCTCCGGGACGTCGCCGAGGTACGACCTCCAGTCGTCATTCGCGATGAGCTTCGCCAGACGGCGTATCTCGGGCACCCTCACCCCGTGGATCTCGGCCTTCCCCGGAGTCAGCCTCGACTGGAACGCCGCCAGCTTCGGATCCCATGAGGATTCCAGGGCCGACCTGTAGTCGATCAAGACTGCGACCCCTCGTGCTCGATGAGCCTCCTCTTGAGGGCGGTACCGCCCTCGTAGTAGCCGTATCCGCCCGTGGACGGTACGACCCTGTGGCAGGGCACGATGATCGGCAACGGGTTCTCCGCGCAGACGTTCCCGACGGCGCGGGAGGAGTTGGGCGATCCGACGGCGGTCGCGATCTCCTTGTACGTGCGCACCTCGCCGTAGGGGATCCTGCGGATCTCCTCCATGACGGCCATCCTGAACTCGGTGCCCGTGTAGTGGATGTCGAGGTCGAACTCCCTGCGTTTCCCCGCGAGGTACTCGTTGAGCTGGAGTCCCGCCTCGCTCAGCGGATCGGTCTCCTCGTCATCCATCGGGGGGAGGTTCGAACTGGGGAGGTAGACGCCGGTTATGCGCCCCTCACCATCCTCGGTGATGCTGACCGTACCGATCAGGGTTATGAACGAACAAATGCAGGGACCCCTCATCGGCTTCGAATCGTGGTCGGCGTCTTAAGCCTTACCGACGACAATCGTCTTATCGTGTCAGTTGGATGCACGGACCATGATCATCACGGCCAGCCGCAGGACGGACATCCCCGCCTTCCATTCGGAGTGGTTCATGAACCGCCTGCGTGCAGGGACCGTCCTGGTCAGGAACCCCGTCCACCGCACGACGGTCCACCGCGTGGACCTCGGCAGGTCGAACGTCGACTGCATCGTCTTCGTGACCAAGGACCCCCGGCCGATGGTGCCCCATCTGAGGGAGATCGGCTCGATGGGGCACGTGTGCCTTTTCCATGTGACCATGACCCCGTACGGGAGGGGGTTGGAACCCGGTGTGCCCTTCAAGGCCGACGTGAACGACGCGTGCATCGGGATATCCGACAGGATAGGCAGGGACAGGATGGTGTGGAGGTACGACCCGGTCATCTTCGGTCCGGGGATGGGTATCGACTACCACCGCCGCAAGTTCTCCATGATGTGCCGCGAGGTGTCCGAGTGGACCGACAGGTGCGTGGTGAGCTTCCTGGACGTGTACGGGAAGCTGAACCGCCTGGTGGAGGACGGGACGCTCAGACGGGTCACCAGGGCGGAGGAGGACGCCTTCGCGGAGATGGTGTCGGAGGTCGCCGGGGACCACGGGATGACCGTGACGGGTTGCTGCACCGACCGCGACATGTCCGACCTCGGGATCCTCAGGAGGGGGTGCCTGGACCGCGGGACGATGCGCTCGCTGGACATCCCGTACGAGACCGGGGACGGGAACCTGAGGGACGGTTGCCTCTGCGTCAGGAGCATCGACATAGGACAGTACGACACATGCATGCACGACTGCGTGTACTGCTACGCCAACCGTGCCGACGGGGGCCACAGGACGGCGAAGGTCTACGACCCGACGGCGGAGATGCTGTGGGACAGGGTCAGGCCGCGCGACACGGTCGTCGACATCCGTACGAGGGGATGCACCCGGCTGGAGGACCACCTCCATCCCGGCGGGGACAACCCATAAATCCGATGCACCGATGCACCGTCATGGACATCGTATCCATCCTGCTGATAGCCGTCGGACTCGCCATGGACGCATTCGCCGTCTCGCTGTGCAAGGGCACCGCGCTGAGGAGGGTGACGTTCGGTTCCATGCTGACCGTGGGGCTGTGGTTCGGTGTGTTCCAGGCTCTGATGCCCATCATCGGGTACCATGTCGGTTCCCTCTTCTACGACCAGATCGCCGCATACGACCACTGGGTGGCGTTCGTACTTCTCGCGGCGATAGGTGCGAACATGATCCGCGAGGCGCTCTCCGGCGAGGAGGAGTCCGTGGACGACGACCTCCGCCCGCGCACGATGCTGCTCCTGGCGATAGCCACCAGCATAGACGCCCTGGCGGTAGGCATATCGCTCTCCATGGCCGGTGGCGGAATATGGGTCCCCGCACTGGTGATCGGTGTCGTGACGATGGTGCTCTCGATGTTCGGTGTGAGGTTCGGGAGCGCCCTGGGGGACAGGTTCGGAAGGAACGCGGAGCTCCTGGGCGGTGCGGTCCTGATAATAATGGGTCTCAGGATCCTCTCAGACCATCTCGGGTTCCTCTGACTCCTGCTCCGTGATGAGCAGGTAGTCCTTGACGTAGGCGTTGACGCCCGCGGTGAGGTCCATGCACTCGTCGTTCCTGGATCTCCTGAGCTTGTCCAGCAGACCGTCGTCCCTGACGCATGAGGCCAGGGTCTCGAAGTGGTCGATGAGGACCTTCATGTTGGAGTCGTTCCAGTGGCACATGATCCTGAGGTGGTCGTCCTCGTCCATCTCCTTCGTGTAGGCCTCGAGGTAGAGCTTCACCAGGTAGTACAGGTGGCACTCGTAGTTGTCATCGTCCTCGTAGGTCTCGTCGTCGTAGTCGATGCTGTTCAGGAGCTCGTCGATGTTGTCGATGAGGGTCCTGTAGTTGCGCTGGCACTCTATGACCCTGCGGAACAGTCCGGGGACGATGTCCAGGAAGAGCGAGTCGTCCGATGGAACCTCCTCGTCGGCGAGGAGCCTGACGTAGGACTTGTAGACCGTGTGGTAGAGGGAGTACTTGCAGGAGTCCCCAGTGCACTCGTACAGCGCATCGGCGATGCGGTCGATGTACTGTATGTTGCTGAACGTGATGAACTCCGTCTCCTTGTAGTAGATGAGGTCGGAGATCGCCTTGCCCATCATGCAGATGTAGCAGTCGATGTTGTAGAACGTCTCCAGCATCTCCAGGCCCTTCTTCCAGTCGTTGAGGGCCCTGCCGTCCTCGCCCATGTAGCAGTGGACGAGTCCGCGGACGAAGATGGTGTCCGCATCCGATGCACCGTCCTCGATCATCTCCTCGACCGTTGAGAGGGCCTTCTGGAGGTTGTCGTCATCGATCATCTCGATTATCGGGACGAACCTCTCCCCGTCCTCCACGGAAGATGTGAATGTGAGGAGCTGCGACCTGACGTTGTATATCCTCTTCCCACAACCGTGGCAGAGTTTGTACCTGTCATCCGCCGGTGCGATGGTCCCGCCACAATAGGGGCAGGACATCTGTTCGAATGCCATGCGGATGCCAACCCCTCCTGAGTATTTGATTCTTCTCCATGACCGGTCGCCGTCACTGCTAATAATTCATGTCCCAACTAAACTGGCCGGACGTCCCCGGCCCCTGCGGGAGTCATGGGCAGATGGTCGCCATTACCATCCATAAACAGTTATTTTTAAATATAGGATATCGAATCCATCCAACAGGGCGCGGTGCACTTCCAATATGTCGGCGCGGAGCCGGCGCACCGTGACGGCAACGGTCACAGGCCGTTTCCGGGGTCGTCCTCACATTAAAAACAGGTATTCCTCCTTATGATACCTCTCCGCTGACCCCGGAATCCCCGAATCACGGCCTTTATCGGATTGTAAAAAGTGTCCACCCCTCCGGAGAGGGGTGGGCTGTCATTAAGGGTCGCTGACCTGCTGGTCGCGGCGGCAGAGGTTGCGGTGGTACTCGAACAGCCTCTTCTCGGCGGTCCTGAGCGATATGTTCAACGTGGATTTCGAGCAACCGAGGACGCCGCACAGGTCGTCCAGATCCGCCCGTTTGGGGATGTCGTAGTAACCCATCTCGTATGCGGCGTAGATGTACCGCTCCTGCTTGGGTGTGAGTGTGGATGCAGTGGATGCGTTACCGCTCGACAGGGTGCGGTACTCGTATCCATGGGCCTTCAGGTCCTTGAGGAGACCATGGACCTTGTTCCAGTTCGGACCTAGGACCGTCCATTCCACGAGACCCTTGGATTTCGGTACGGCGGATGACAGGAAGCATCCGGACCTGTTCACCAGCTTCGCCAGGAGACAACGGCGGTTGGTGACCATCGCAAGGTAGTTCCCCCTGGAGATGCGGGTGACATCGCACTCGCCCTCGGGGTACGCGTGGCAGCCCACGGGTATGGTGTCGCCGTCCGTGCTTATGCGGATCATGGATTGACCCGTTCCCTCTCCGATCATGGAGCAGGACAGGACGGTCATGGATGCATTGCCGGCGTCGGATCCCCTGGGGACCATGTCCGTGCAGGGGCGTTCGTCTCCTATGGACGAACGGTCCAACAGTATCTTGCAACAATACATGGAGCATGATTGTTATTTTAGATAAATAAAGTTAATTACTAACATTTACCAGACAAATGTTGCGTGAAAATCCGTTTGATTAGACATTTGTCTAATATATTTCTGAATTACTGGACACTTGTGATATACGACAGGGCCGTCCGAAGGTCTTTTTTCGGGCACCTCATGCCCATTCACAGTGGTTATGTGCGGTGGGAACGGGGGATGGGTGCGGCATATGCGCCGGATGTCGGTGTACAAACGTCTAATGGATGGTGGGTCCGACTAGACAAATGTCTAATGGTCGCTCAGAGCCCGTCCGTGTCGTCCGTATGGGCGATCCCGCGGGGGAGCGGGATGACGGAACCGATCACGGCACCCGCCGCGAGGACCAGCACGCTCTGGACCGGGAAGCACAGGAACAGGAGCAGGACGGCCATCAGGGGGCGTCTCATCACACCGCCGACCACCGATGCGGTGACGGCGCAGACGCAGAAGACGGGATCCAGCCCCAGTGCCATTGCGAGCCCGTAGCCGATGGAGATCCCGGAGAATATCACGGGGAAGAAGTGTCCGCCGCGCCAGCCCATGTTCACGCAGAGGGCGGTGACGGCGATCTTGAGGAAACCCGTCGCCAGGAGCGTGGCGACGGACATGGTCGTCCAGACCTCGTTGAGCTCCTCCGCCTGGACCTCGCCCGCGAACATGGTGAACGGCAGCACCATCCCGCAGAGGCCGAGCAGGGCACCTGCGATGGCGGCCTTGGTCACGTGCCTGTCGCCGAGCCCGTCCGAGACATGCCTCAGGCCGTGCTCGAGGATGTGGAAGAGCCACCCTGCCAGTCCACCGACCAGGGCCATGGGGACCAGCCACAGGAACTCGTCCGTGCCGTACGAGATCCCGGAGTACCTCGGCAGGGACATCCCGCCGCCGAACAGGTGGGTGAGGGCCATCACCGCCCCCACCGCACCGACGATGGCGACGGCGCTGATCAGGATCCCCTGCGCCCTGGTGACCTCCGCGTCCCCGTCGCCCCCGGCCCTGCTCCCGTCCACAGCGGTGGCCAGACCGTACAGGGGCGCGGTGAATATTGCAGACAGCGCGGCGTAGGTCCCAGCCCTGCTCAGCTCCCTGAACCCGCTTCCGAAGCGCTTCAGGCGGTCCCCGACCCATGTGCAGACCGCGGCTATGGATCCCACGAGCCCCGCCTCGGGTCCGACCGATCCGCCGAACACCAGTGGGAGCAGGGCACCGGCGGACATGGGTCCGAGGTCCCTGTAGTCGTATCCCCCCTCCGCCCTCACCTTGGCCATGACGGCCCTCATGTCCTCGGGGTACGGACCGTACCTCTTGGTGAAGAGGCCGATGACCACTCCCCCGATGACGCACATGATCAGCGGGTAGAACTGCCCCAGGTACAGGGGGACCCTGTCCCAGAGGAGCGATATGCCGAGGTTCATGAGGAACAGCAGCAGCCAGATGAACGCGCCGGCCACCGCCCCGGTCACGAGGACCGATGCGAGGAAGACCGACCTGTTCGCCACCTTCACGCCATCCATGTCCAGACCCCGGATTACATGTCCGTCCACGTGGTGCGGTGATATAATATCTATTATGACGGGTGAGGGCGCCACGCAACCGTTTAACCGCATCACGCGGATGCATGCCCCATGGTCACAAGGGAGGACGTAATCCGCGCCATGGAGGGAGACGGCGGCATCCATCCGCCGGCGGTGTTCACACAGTCCGCGACAACAAGCCAGATGGAGGCGTGCGGCAGCCGCTGGCCGGAGGCGAACTTCGACGGGGACGCCATGGTGCGCCTGTCGCTGCAGCTCAACCGCTCCTTCGGTTTCGCATCGGCCAGGGTGCCGTTCGACCTGACGAATGAGGCGGAGGCGTTCGGTTGCGGGATCAACCCCGGCAGGGAGGCCATACAGACGTCCGTGGCGTCATCGCCGTACAGGCGCGACGGGTGCATCCCCGATGTCTCCGACGACCTTCCTCCGGTCGACGTGTTCCTGTCGTCCGGGAGGTTGCCGACGGTGGTTTCCGCCGCCGGGCGCATCTCCGGTCGCGGGGAGCTGTTCCTGACCGCGGGGATGAACGGACCGTTCGCACTGGTCAACAGCCTCCTGGGTGTGGAGAACGTACTGATAGGTCTCCTGATGGAGCCGGAGGCGGTGCAGCGTTGGTTGACCGCAGTGACACCGTACCTGTCGGCATATGCGCACACGTTGTCGGAGGTGGCAGACAACGTGCAGATCATGGAGGAGTCCGGGACGGACATAACGCCTCCGTACATGTTCAAAACCGTGATAGGCGACCACCTCCCGGAGGTCGTGTCGGCGGCACACGGTTCGTTCACGACGATCCACAGCTGCGGGAACACGTTCCCGGTCGCGGCGGAACTGTCCCGGATCGGTTCGGACGCCCTGTCGGTGGAGGCCTCCTCGGATCCGGTCGGGTACAGGGACCTGGTCGGCGGGTCGGTGAGGCTGGTCGGGGGGATAGATACCGTGCGCACGCTGCTGTCCGGTTCCCCCGCGGACGTGGCGGCTTCTGCCCGGAACGCGGCGGATGCGGGGTTCGACGTCGTCGCACCGGAGTGCGGGGTGCCGCCGAGGACCTCTGACGGGAACCTGCGTGCCCTGGCCGGATACCTCGGTGGACGTGGGTATCGACCGTGAACAAGGGGAAAAAACGACGGGGGTCGGACTCTTTTCACAGGAGTGTCGTGGTATCGGAGACGATGGTGGGCTCCTTCCCCCTGAACGCGATGCCGTACATCAGGACGTTTCCCCTGAGACCGGTGGTGTATCCCTTCTTCGAGATCTGCTCCAGTGCCCTGCGCGCATCGGAGAGCACCCTGTCGTCACCCGCATCGGAATCCGAGCGCTTCAGCTCTATCACCACATGGGGCGGACCGGGCACCTTCGATTCCAGGAGGATGTCGTACCTCCTCGAGAGGTTCAGCAGGATCGCCGCGATGAACGCCTGGTAGACGTGCTCGCTGTCCAGCATCATGTAGCCCAACGAGCTGTGGAACAGTTCCGACAGGGACCTCCCGATGACGGGGACATCGTCAACGAGGATCGCATCCGTCAGGTCCATGATCATCCTGAGGATGTCGCTGTCCCCGCACCTCCGTTCCAGGTACCTGGACACCATCTCCCCGAAGAGCGTGCACATCTCGCCGTTGGGGAGGGACAGCATGTGGCTCCTCCCGGAGGGTTCCGCCCTGAGGTACCCGGACAT